>NZ_JBFUKZ010000019.1:0-146191 GCF_056400585.1 Mucilaginibacter sp. P5_A6
AGGTACGAAGCAATCCCTAACTATACAGAGCAGACTATTAAGGTTCGCTCTGCTCATCGGGGATTGCTTCGTACCTCGCAATGACGGGGGATATTCAGACAATTTTTCATCTATACATCAATTCTCTACAATTCGTCTCAATTAATCGTCGTTTTGAATGCATTTTGTAAAAAAAGTTTATTAATTGAAAAGAAAAACAAATATTTACCGCCGACAATTATCTATCTACATTATAACATAAAAAACATATGAGAAGGTTTCCATTAACCGCGTGTATTGCTCTTATTGCCTTTTTAGCAAAGGCGCAGGATACCAAAGCGCCGGCTTATCCGCTTATTACACATAACCCTTACTTTAGTATCTGGTCGTTTTCGGATAAGTTAAACGAATCAACCACCCGCCATTGGACAGGTAAGGACCAATCCTTATTGGGCCTGGTAAAAGTAGACGGCGAAGTATACCGTTTTATAGGTAAGGACCCGGTAAACTATAAAACTGTGGTACCCGCTGCCGACGAGAAACCATACACCTGCAAATACACCGAAACCCAACCTTCAGCAAACTGGGCTGATGCAAAATTTGATGACAACACCTGGAAAACCGGTACAGCACCATTTAGCGATGATAAAACACAAGGAAAAACCGTTTGGACAAGCAGGGATATATGGGTACGCCGGGTGTTTACCTTTCATAAAACAGGTATCAACAAGCTTTACCTTAAACTGCATCATGATGATGAGGCAGAGGTTTATCTTAATGGCGAAAAGATCAATGAAAGTAGTGGCGCCAATGGCGATCTGCAGATGATCCCCTTGAAGGATGATGTTTTGAGTAAATTAAAAGAGGGCGAGAATGTACTTGCTTTGCATTGCACCAATACAGGTGGAGGTGCGTGGATTGACGCCGGCTTTGCCGACGAATTAAAACCAACTGAACACGCCGAGCTGCAGGTTGCAAAACAAACCGGCGTTACCATAAATGCCACACAAACCATTTATTACTTTAAATGCGGCAATGTTGATCTGAAGCTTACTTTTACGTCGCCCTTATTGATGAACAACCTGGCTTTATTGGCCCGGCCCGTATCGTACATTACTTATAATGTAAAATCAAACAATGGTAAAGCGCATAATGTGCAGGTTTATTTCGGCGCATCTGCAGATGTGGCCCGCAATAAACCAAACCAGGCAGTAACCGCTCAAAAATACACAACCAGCACTTTATCTGTTTTAAAGGCAGGTACCGTTGAGCAGCCTATCCTGCAGAAAAAAGGGGATGATTTGCGGATTGACTGGGGTTACATGTACGTGGCTGCACCCAAAACATCTGGCGCCCTGCAATATGTAAGTACCGAAAGTGAAGCCGTTAATTCATTTTTTAAAGGTGATGGTAAATCAATCACCAAAGCGGGCACCAGCCTGGTGTTAAATACGGTACTATCTTTTGGTATGGTTGGTAAAAATGCTGTAAGCAAATTTATCGAATTGGGTTATGATGATATTACCCCGGTTCAGTATTTTCATACAAATTTAAAGCCATGGTGGAAAACCACGCAAATTAAAACCATTGAACAGGCATTGGCTAAGGCAGCTGTTGATTACCCGGCCGTATTAAAAAGTTGCACCGCCTTTAATAGTTCGATGTATAATGAGGCCGAAAAGGCGGGCGGCGACAAATACGCGAAGCTTTGTGTGCTGGCTTATCGCCAGGCTATAGCGGCGCATATATTGGTAAAAAGTCCGCAGGGCGAGATCTTATTTTTATCCAAAGAGAACTTTAGCAATGGCTCTATCAATACTGTGGATGTTACCTATCCATCGGCACCCTTATTCCTGATCTACAATCCAAGTTTGATGGAAGGGATGCTGAACGGGATCTTTTACTTTAGTGAAAGCGGTAAGTTTGCGCATGATTTTGCCGCGCATGATTTGGGTACTTACCCTATTGCCAATGGGCAAACTTATGGCGAGGGCATGCCGGTTGAAGAATCGGGCAATATGCTGGCACTTACGGCGGCCATAGTTAAGGCCAATGGTAATAACCCTGCATATGCCAAAAAGCATTGGAAAGTTTTAACCGATTGGGCAAATTACCTAAGCAGGGAAGGGCTTGATCCGGCTAACCAGCTTTGTACCGATGACTTTGCGGGTCACCTGGCGCGTAATGCCAACTTATCGGCTAAGGCCATAGTAGGAATTGGATGCTACGCTCATCTTGCCGATCTGTTGGGCCAAAAAGCTGTTGCCGCTAAATACAGGGCTATTGCTAAAGAAATGGTAACTAAGTGGATGAAAATGGCTGATGCCGGCGATCATTACTCCCTGGTATTTGATAAGCCGGAAACCTGGAGCCAGAAATACAATATTGTTTGGGATAAGATTCTGGGATTAGATCTTTTTCCGCAATCGGTTTATGACCGCGAAGTTAAATTCTATCTTACCAAACAAAACGAATTTGGTTTGCCTTTAGATAGCCGTAAAACCTATACCAAAAGCGACTGGATCATCTGGACTGCTACTTTGGCCAAAAACCAGGACGATTTTAAAGCCCTTGCCGCCCCGGTTTACAAGTACGCCATCGAAACCCCAACTCGTGTACCCCTAAGCGACTGGCACGAAACCACCGACGGCAAACAAGTAGGTTTCCAGGCCCGCAGCGTAGTAGGTGGATATTTTATAAAGCAGCTGCAGGAAAAGTGGAAACCAACGGTTGGGAAATAGAGTTAAGAATCAAGAGTCAAGACCGAAACCATTTCTGCATGTCATTGTGGGCGTTAAACCCGCAATGACATATTTGCTTGGATTGGCTGCAATAAATTCTGTCTTGTCTTGACTCTTGATTCTTTTTTCCTACTTTTAAAGTATCAATGGAAACCAAAAACAACAAGAAAACCATCCGGGCCTGGGCTTTTTTCGATTGGGCCAATTCTGCCTATAACCTGGTCATCACTTCAACAATTTTCCCGGCTTACTATGTAGCTATCACCTCAAATGCTAAAAATGGCGATAAGGTAATGTTTTTCGGTAAAAGCTTTATTAATACAGCATTATCAAACTACGCGCTTGCTGTGGCTTACATGGTAATGGTTTTGCTTTTGCCCATACTATCGTCAATTGCCGATTACAGGGGCAACAAAAAGATTTTTATGCAATTTTTTACCTGGCTGGGTTCCCTGTCATGTTGCGGGTTGTTTTTCTTCGGACCGGATAACCTGGAGTTTGGAATAATTTGTTTTGCGCTTGCAGCTATTGGTTATAGCGGAGGGTTTGTTTTTTACAATTCCTATCTGCCCGAAATTGCAACCATCGATATGCAGGATAAAGTAAGCGCCAAAGGTTTTACCTATGGCTATATCGGGAGCGTTATTTTACAGGTAATATGTTTGGTTTTTGTGCTTTCGCCCAAAACATTTGGATTAAACGGCGGCAGCGCAGCGCAGCTATCTTTTCTTTTGGTTGGTATCTGGTGGATAGTTTTTGCGTATATACCTTTCACTATATTGCCAAAAGGCAGCCCTAATGCGGTAACCCATCAGCATAACATTATTAAGGGCGGATTTATTGAATTGGGTAAGGTTTGGGCGAAGGTTAAAACCATGCCTTTGTTAAAAAGATTTTTGCCGGCTTTTTTCTTTTATTCTATGGGGGTACAAACCATTATGCTGGTTGCCGCCGGCTTTGGGGCCAAGGTGCTGAAGATGGAAACAAGCGGGCTGATTGAAATTATCCTTATTATACAAATAGTGGCTATAGGCGGCGCTACATTAATGTCGCGTTTATCGGCTATTTATGGTAACGTAAAAGTTTTAATACTGGTGGTAATTATCTGGGTAGCTGCATGTGTGGCGGCATATTTTATAACCACAATTCCGCAGTTTTACGTGCTGGCTATTATTGTTGGCTTAATTATGGGTGGTATCCAGTCTATGTCGCGTTCAACTTATTCCAAATATTTGCCCCAGAATATACCCGATACCGCATCGTTCTTCAGTTTTTATGACGTTACCGAAAAGCTGGCCATAGTAGGCGGGATGTTCAGTTTTGCTGTTATAGAAGAGTTAACCGGCAGTATGCGCAATTCGGCATTGGCATTATGTGGTTTTTTTATTGTTGGACTGATATTATTGCTTTCTTTGCTAAAAGCCGAGAAAACCATAAAAAAATATGTGGAATTTAGCGCCGAATAATTTGTGCCGATGAAGATAGAGCTGTTTGTACCATGTTTTGTAGATCAACTATTTCCTGAAACTGCCTTTAATACTATAAAAGTATTGGAAAAGGCGGGCTGTAAGGTGAATTTTAACCCAAATCAAACCTGTTGCGGGCAGCCGGCGTTTAACGCGGGTTTTTGGGATGACGCCAAAGCCGTGGGCAGCAAGTTTCTGAACGATTTTTCGGAAGACAGCGTGATTGTAACCCCATCTGCATCATGCACCGGCATGGTTAAAAACTATTATAACGATTTGTTTACCAATACAGCTGTACATAATAAATGCAGGGCCATACAGGGTAATATCTATGAGCTGTCGGATTTCCTGGTGAATATCCTGCAGTTTGATTACTTCGGCGCCGAGCTGGATGGTAAGGCCGTTTACCACGATAGCTGCTCTGCCCTTCGCGAATGCAAGATCAGGAACGAACCCCGCCAGCTACTCTCCAAAGTATTGGGTTTAGAACTTTTAGAACTGAAGGATAATGAAACCTGCTGTGGTTTTGGCGGTACCTTCGCGGTTAAGTTTGAAGCTATTTCAACAGCCATGGCCCAGCAAAAGGTAGATAATGCCCTGGCCGCAGGTGCCGAGTACATCATCTCGACAGATGCCTCCTGCCTGCTGCACCTGCAAAGCTATATCGACAAAAATAGTTTGCCGATAAGGACCATTCACCTGGCTGATGTTTTAGCGCTGGGGTGGGGGAATGTTTGATATTGATTGAGGAATTGGGATTTTCGATTTCGGATTTTGTTGTTCCTTTTATACTGATAGTTATTTGTTATGCGATTAATACAACCGCCTAAGGAAGGCGAATATCCGCCATATGCCATTATGTACATGAAGCTGGTACCCACAGACGGCTTTGTGCTAAATCACCTGCAGGATAATTTTCAATTGGTTAAGCAACTGATCTGCTCATTGCCGCACGATGTGTTATATCATCGGTACGCGCCGGGTAAATGGAGTATTAAAGAAGTGCTGGTACATATTATTGATGACGAGCGCATTTTTGCATACCGCGCCCTGCGTTTTGCACGCAACGAAAAAAATAACCTCATAGGTTTTGACCAGGATGCTTATGCCAATTATTCGGATGCCGATAACAGGGACCTGGATAATATATTTGAAGAATATGAAGCGGTAAGACGATCAACCATCGCTTTGTTTAATGGCCTGCCCGAAGAAGCTTTTGACCGGATGGGGCATGGCACCGGTACCGCGAATGATGCTACTGTAAGGGCCTTAGCCTACCATATAACAGGGCACGAATTACATCATTTAAATATCATCAATGAAAAATACCTGGCTGACTTGTAGATTATTATGTTGATGGCGTTTATATTTAATTTCTCATCAATTTCCTGCTTTAATCAACTTTATTTGTAGGGTATCCTGGTAGTACATCATATTCCATTGCATCATTTTACCGGTGTAACCGCTTATTTTCGCTTTGATAGTATCGGTTTGTGCGCCGTTATAAAAAAAAATATTTAAAATGTTCTTTGAGGCATTGTAGGTGTACTCGCCGGCCCAGGCTTGTTGCTCGTCAAAAACATAAGGGTTTAGCGAAAATTCCACCCGGCCGTTTTGCTCCATATAGATAGTATGCCATGCGAGTGGATTGCTTTGCCAGTCTTGCCTGTCAACGGGTTTTCCGTTTCGTGTTAATTCATAAACCTTCCATTTACCCTCAAAGGCAGTTGGTTTGCTTATGGCAACAAAACGGTAGATGCTAAAAAAGGCGAGTGTAATAGCTATTACTTTCAATATCGGCTTTAAAAGGCTTAATTGAACAGGCGGCAGGTCGCTTAATTGTTGAAACAGGAGCGTTTTAAGGTCGGGCCATCTGAGTAATATGAGATAGATTAGCCCGGCAGTTAATATCAATGAATTTATAAAGGCGCCCTGGTCTATCTGGTAAAAAACATTGATGAACACCACGTTAACCATCACCGGCAGCAACACCAATGCCCCCAATAAAGTGGTGCGGCGGAAGAGTAGCAAAATGCCCCCAACAATCTGCATCAATCCCAGAATAACGGCAAAGGTATAGGAGTGCCCAAAGTAATTCCAGGTAAGCTCAAAGCCACTCAGGTTGCCCACCGGCACATCATCCCGGCTATAAATATGACCAAACTGGGTTTTTAATATTTTAGCAAAGCCGTAAATGGAAATTTCAAAAGCAATAAAGTACCTCATGATACCTTGCAGCCAGGCATGCCGTATGCCGGAGTTGAAATTTTCAGCCTTCTGTTTTCGGTGCCAGTAAATGGTATACGTAAGGGCCAGTAAAGCAAACACTCCGCCGACGTAAAAAAATAGTCTGATATATTGACGCTCATCTATCTGGCCTGAATTGGTAAAAAAAAAGCTCGTCAATATCATTTCAAAAGTTACTACAACGGCAATGTAAAAATACAGGCACTCAAAAAATTTGCTGAACCAGGAGGAGGTACGGATAAGAGTATTTGGCATCAGGTTGTTATTTCAGTTTTTGGGTAGATAGCCTCTGCATTTAAGTTATTTTTCAATGTCATCAGGATCAAAAAAAATAAGCTTCAGAAAACTACACTAAAGTCGATTAAAATAGCCAAAAAATAGATACGCATACAATTATTGTCGATTTTTCTTGATAAATGAGGGATAAAAAAAGCGTGTATGGTAACCGGGTTGTCCATTGGATTGTTGATATTATCCAAAATTAAAGCGTTCGGATTTTTCAAACCAGGTGTTCGGGGAGCGTTCGGGGTAAAATTATTGAAAATAGCAATGTGTTGATTATCAGCATGTGCAGTGTTTTATAATAAATTGGTTAAATTATTAAGTATTTGATTATTAATTAGTTGATTTGTTTTTACGATTATAGTTCCTGTATACTCCTGAAAAAGCGAACACCCGGTGAATGATACAAAACCAATAAAAAGGTAGTAAACCATAATTAAAATCCTATTTTTGCACCTCAAATAAACGATCACTCCCGTAGGTGATCACAAAACGTAATTTTATAAACTTTAAATCATAGTTGTAGATGATTAGTATTACACTTCCCGATGGTTCCGTTCGTCAGTACGACAAGGGGATCACTTCCATGCAGATCGCATCTTCGATCTCCGAAGGATTAGCACGTAATGTATTAGCAGCCGAAGTTGATGGCCAGGTTTGGGATGCAGGCCGCTCCATTGAGCAGGATTCAAATGTTAAACTTTTAACATGGAATGATGCTTCGGGTAAATCAACCTTCTGGCATTCATCAGCCCACTTATTAGCCGAAGCTTTGGAGGCCCTTTACCCAGGTACCAAGTTTGGTATCGGTCCGGCTATTGAAACAGGTTTTTACTATGATGTTGACTTTGGCGACCGTGAATTTTCATCAGATGAGTTCAAGAAGATTGAAGATAAGGTTATTGAGCTTGCCAAAACCAAAGCCGAATACATCCGCAAGCCGGTTAGCAAAGCTGATGCTATTGAGTACTTTACCGAAAAAGATGATGAATACAAGCTTGACCTAATTAAGGACCTGCCCGATGGCGCCATTACTTTTTACACACAAGGAAACTTTACCGATCTGTGCCGCGGGCCTCATATCCCCAACACAGGTTTTATAAAAGCTGTTAAGCTGATGAGCGTTGCCGGCGCCTACTGGCGCGGCGATGAAACGCGCAAGCAGCTTACACGTATCTATGGGGTTACATTCCCCAAAGCCAGTGAGCTTACCGAGTACCTGCATATGATTGAAGAAGCTAAAAAGCGCGATCACCGCAAATTGGGTAAGGAGCTGGAGCTATTTGCTTTCTCGGAAAAAGTAGGCATGGGGTTGCCTTTATGGTTACCTAAAGGAACTGCTTTGCGCGAGCGTTTAACTAACTTTTTGCAAAAAGCGCAGGTTAAGGCCGGTTACGAGCAGGTGATCACTCCACATATCGGGCATAAAAACCTGTATGTAACATCAGGTCACTATGAAAAATATGGTGCCGATTCATTTCAGCCTATAAAAACCCCGCAGGAGGGAGAGGAGTTCTTTTTAAAACCAATGAATTGCCCACACCACTGCGAGATCTATAAAACAAAACCCCGTTCATACAAGGATCTTCCTGTTCGCCTGGCCGAGTTTGGTACTGTATACCGTTACGAACAAAGCGGCGAGCTGCATGGCTTAACCCGTGTACGTGGCTTTACCCAGGATGACGCGCACTTATTTTGCCGCCCCGACCAGGTAAAAGATGAGTTTAAAAAGGTTATCGACCTGGTACTGTACGTATTTAAGGCTTTAGGCTTTGAAAATTACACCGCACAGGTTTCTTTACGCGATCCGGAAAATAAAGCCAAATACATCGGTACCGACGAAAATTGGGCATTGGCCGAGTCGGCTATCATTGAGGCTGCTGCCGAGAAAGGCTTAAATACAGTAGTTGAGCTTGGTGAGGCTGCTTTTTATGGCCCTAAGCTCGATTTTATGGTGAGGGATGCCCTTGGTCGTAAATGGCAATTGGGTACCATTCAGGTTGATTATAACCTGCCCGAGCGTTTTGAACTGGAATATACAGGTAGCGACAATTTAAAACATCGCCCGGTAATGATTCACAGGGCGCCATTTGGCTCCATGGAGCGCTTTATTGCGGTATTAATTGAGCACTGCGCAGGTAATTTTCCGTTATGGTTATCTCCTGAGCAATTTATTATCCTGCCGATATCAGAAAAATACGAGGAATATGCAAAAAAACTTTCTGATGTGTTAAAAGATTCCGATATTTGCGGGCTGATTGATTTCAGGGACGAGAAGATAGGGCGTAAAATACGCGATGCTGAAGTCAAAAAGATCCCTTATATGTTAGTAGTGGGTGAAAAAGAAGCTGCCGAGGGCATGGTTTCTGTTAGGAAACACGGCCAGGGCGACTTGGGAAGTATGAGCATAGAAGATTTTAAAGAACAAATAATTAAAGAAATAAAAGTATAACTTGGCATTAAACAAACCTTTCAATAGAGGACCAAGGCTTCCTTTTAAGAAAAAAGAAGCTGAACACAATATCAACCAATTCATTAGGGCTCAGGAAGTTCGCCTTGTAGGTGATAACGTAGAGCAAGGAATTTTTTCACTAAGAGATGCTCTTGCTATAGCGCAGGAGCAGGAACTTGACCTGGTTGAAATATCTCCGAACGCTGTACCACCTGTTTGTAAAGTAACAGACTATAACAAGTTTATTTACGAGCAAAAGAAAAAGCTTAAAGAGATAAAGAGCAATGCCAAGCAAACTGTTATTAAAGAGATTCGCTTCGGACCTAACACTGATGATCATGACTTTGAATTTAAGTTAAAGCATGCCATTAAATTTTTGGAATCAGGCGAAAAGGTAAGAGCTTACGTACACTTTAAAGGCCGTGCTATTGTTTACAAAGAGCAGGGTGAGATATTACTGCTGCGTTTTGCCCAGGCATTGGAAGATGTAGGTAAAGTGGAGCAATTACCAAAGCTTGAAGGTAAAAGGATGTTTTTAACCCTGGCGCCTAAAGCAGCTAAAAAGTAGATATAAGATGTTAGATATGAGATTTGAGACAATTTTATATCTGACATCATTTAAAATAAACGTGAAATATGAGGTCGGGATGCGAAGAGATAGTTAGTCTCACATCTCAAATCTCATATCTAACATCTAAATAAATAAATAGTTATGCCAAAAATGAAAACCAATTCCAGTGCTAAAAAGCGTTTTAAGCTTACTGGAACCGGTAAAATCACACGGAAGAATGCATTCAAAAGCCACATCTTAACCAAGATGTCGACTAAACGTAAGCGTAACCTTGGTCACACCAGCTTAGTGTCTGATGCTGATATGGGAAATGTTAAACGTATGCTTTGCATCGGAAAGTAATTCACAATTTTTTTAACCAGGTATTAGAGTTTTAAGTTCGGCTGTAAAAGCAGGCACTCACTACCAAAATCAAACAACATGCCACGTTCAGTTAACGCAGTAGCGTCGAGAAGACGCCGGAAAAGGATCATGAACCTCGCCAAAGGTTATTGGGGTTCACGCAGCAAGGTTTATACCGTTGCAAAAAACACAGTTGAAAAAGGTTTACAGTACGCTTATCGTGACCGTAAAACCAAGAAAAGAGAATTCAGAGCTTTATGGATCCAGCGTATTAACGCAGGTGCCCGTCAGCACGGAATTTCTTACTCTCAATTAATAGGTAAATTAGCAGCAAAAGAAATCGGTTTAAACCGTAAAGTATTAGCTGATTTAGCAATGAATCATCCTGATGCTTTCAAAGCCGTGATTGATGCAGTAAAATAATAACAAAAAATTCAATAACGAAAATGGTCCTTTGATAGTTCAGAGGACCATTTTTGTTATATTTATATTTTAACCATCAAAGCTTGCGTGTAATAAAGCCTAAATCAACTATCCAATGCGGTACCGGCCAAGATCATTTGTTTCAGCCCTGTTTATGTTTTGTTTGGTAATAATATTTATTGGTGCTAAATCCGAAAGAAAAAATAGCCCCCCAATACGAGTGACAAGCAGCACTGGGACGATTAAACTTTCAAAACGGTGGATGCAACCTGCAATAGTAAAAGATACAGCTATAACAGTGTCCTACGGAGTAGTCTCATGTACCTGTGCACAGTGGATTATATTTACAAAACAAGCCAGGGAGTATATTTACCTGGAACCGGCTGATAAACGTTTGATCAATGCTGACGGTATATGGGATGGAGGACATGTGCCACTGCGATTAAAAGTCATAGGTAGTTTTTATAAACATAAGGGAATACCTCCAAATTATCGGGAACTTAAAGGTAGTCCCGATTCGGCGAGAATTTTTAAATACAGGAAGATTGAAATATTAAGTGCTTATTTTAGAAATAAGAAGCACTGGGGTATTAATACCAATTAATTTAAATAAAAGCCACCGTTAAAAGTTTAACAGGTGGCTTTTATATTGGACATCTAAGATATGATAATAACCTCTGGCGTATCAAGTGAGGTTTCCAGCCCGTTATCAAGATCCATGTACTGTTTAAAATTTTGCACGTCTTTATCAACCATCTTTTTAAATAAGGGGTTTAATACCTTGGCAAGGCCGGCGCCCAATCCGCCTGCCGGTGGCTGGTAGGTAATTACAATATCTACAATGGTTCCGGTACCATCTATGGTATCCTGGAAACGCACTTTGCCTGCATTATTAATTGTAGACTCGGGGAGCGAGCTCCAGCCTATCATTTCGTTAGGTTCGTCTTTTACAATTTCTGCATGCCAGCTAACGGTTGCTACATCCGCAGGGAGCTTTAATACCCAATAAGAATACTTTGAGTCGATGACTTCAACACTTTCCAGGTGTTTCATAAACAGGGGGAGGTTATCAAACTTGCGCCAAAAATTGTAAACCTTGTGCCGGGGCTGATTAACGGTGAATGAAGACCGGATATTGATGTTAATTGGATTGGTTGATAATTTGCCAATTCGCTTATACAATTCGCAATGGCCGGTAATACCGCGGTTTAAAAGATATCCGCTGGCGCCTAATTTTAATATGCTCGTAAACGGGTTCGAAAAGATATGCTTAAAACCCGACCATCCCAGTTTTACGCCTCCAACGATAGACGTATAACGCTCGGGCCAGTTCAGGTTTATCCTGTCGTCGCCGTAAAGTACCGGGTAGTTATCGGTATATTTAACTATTGTAGTTGCCATAGTGTTATTTAATTGGGTGTAAAAACTAAACAGTATATAGCGGGCTAAGTTTTTGTTAATTGAATTTTATTTAACCTTGCCGTAATTAAATTTAAATTTGGTTAAATCGGGCAAGCGGTTTTTGATTCTTTGTAGTTCGTATTTATAAATCACCTGCCCAAGGTTTTTCAGGAAAGGAAGGCAAACGGTTGCATACCCGTACTTATTATCATTAAGGATCCCATCCTCGTTTGATTGTACTACCGCTGTAAGTATAAACTCAACTTTGTTTTTAAAATCTACAATGTAGGCGTTATCAATATCGTACCCATAACTGTCGCCATATTTGTTAAATATCCTGATATCGGGATTGGGTGCCGCTGTGCTATCGGCGCCGTAAAACAAAAGCTTACTTACAGTTGGGTAGTATTCGTGCCGGTTGTAAGTTGGCTTTACACTTTCGGTAGGAAACATGCTCATGTAACGATAAATGAACTGATAATCCGCAGCGGTTAAGTTAAAACGCTGTGTTTTAGGGAAAACTTCTGGAAAAAGAAGTCGTTTTAATATCATCTGCTGGTCGGTGATGGTGTAAACGTTCTTTTCGGCAAAGCTGAACGGCTGCATTACCAGTTTATCATCCTTATCCAGGTAGCCCTTACCTTGTATCAAGTTTTCTAACTTCATAGGATATTCGTTGCTATCATAAAGCGCCGGTTTGTGATAAACCAATTGAGCATCATTATAAAAATCAACCGGATTGGTATGTTTAGTGCCTTCCCCGGTATCGCCAATGGCAAGCCTGCCAATGATACGGGTATGGTTTAAATTATACTTTTTAAGTTTTTTATTGATCTCCTCGCGGCCAACAAATTCATACAGCCTGTTGTAGGCATCATTATCACTTACCAGCAGGATTTTTTTGATGTAGTTTTCAATTGATGGAAGTCCGTTTGCAGATGAAGTATCCGATTTAACTTTAGTTTGCCCGGCAAAGGCACTATCGGTTATCATTACAGATTGTTTTGTTAAGCCTTTAATTTTCAACTCATTCAATTTCTCGAGCRTGAAAATAGCTGTTGGCAGTTTTACGGTACTTGCCGGGTAAAAATACCGGTTAGGGTTAAGCCGGTAGCTGTATGATTTAAAATGAGGGATGTTGTTTTTGTCCCGATCAATTTTTGTGTAAAGAATCTGGACTTCGTTTTGGGTTGGATGATTGAGTATGCCATTAAACAGTTCGGGCTGAGCTTGTAAAAGTTTTTTTAGGAAAAGTGTATCGGGTTGCTGGGCAAAGCTTATTAAACCAATTATCATCAAAAATAACAAAGTGCAATACGTTTTCATCAGCATAAATATACAGATGTTTAGTTGTGGTTATTAATAGTTGTTGTACTTTTGCACCGCTTTAGGTTTCTTTGATAGGATATTATCAAAGAATTAAAAGGGAATACGGTGTAAATCCGGAACTGTCCCGCAGCTGTAAGCTCCATAACCATAGTTCATTCTTAAAGTCACTTCTGATAAAAACGGAGGGAAGACAGAACAAAAGGGGAGTAAGTCAGAAGACCTGCCAGAGCATTATAAATTATTCATAGCTTTCGTGGATTGAAGCCTGGATGTGAATGCTCTTCTTTTAGTAGTGTATTTTCATTTTGTCCTGTCTGTGTTGTGCTATTTAAACTGCATTATTATTTAACGCTATAGCAAATACATGAAAAAAAAGTACTTTAAAATTGTTTTAGGATTAGGTTTATTGCAGGTGGGTTTATGCAACACCGCCGCGTTTGCGCAGGATACCACCCGGTTATTAAATGACGTGGTAGTTACTGCCACCCGCTCACCTAAAAAATTAACCGATATAGGTAGGGTAGTTACCGTAATATCGGCAGAGCAGATCAACCGTTCGCAAGGCAAAACTTTACCCCAGTTATTGAATACCGTTGCCGGAATAACTTTCTCTGGCGCTCAAAACGCGCCCGGCATCAGCACATCGGTTTTTTTACGCGGCGCATCATCGGGTAATACTTTAATATTAGTAGATGGTTTCCCGGTTAACAACGCAAGCTCAATTGATGGTAGTTATGATCTTAATGCTTTCCCGTTAAACCAGGTTGAAAGAATTGAAATATTAAAAGGAAGCGGGTCGACACTTTACGGATCTGATGCTGTGGCCGGTGTGATCAATATTATCACCAAACATCCGCAAGGACAGGGCTTAAAAGGCAATTTGCAATTAACGGGCGGCAGTTATAACACCTTCCAGGAATCGGCMGGGTTGACCGGGGTAATAAACCATACCGGGATTACCGTTAACCTATCTAATACGGATTCAAAGGGTTTTGCGGCCGCTACCGATACTACAAACAAAGCCGGATTTAAAAAAGATGGTTTCCACCAGCGTTCGGCCAGCGTTAACATCAACCAATATATTTCTGAGAAATTTAGCCTGAACGGTAATTTTCAGGGCAGCTATAACACAGGTAATCTGCCTTATGGCGCTTTTGTAAATGATAACAACTACACCTACAACAATACATTTATATTTGGTGGTTTAGGGGCTAAAGTGAAATTACCAAAGGGGACATTGGTGTTTAATGCCAGCCAAAATACAGTTCGTAACAACTTTAAAAACCTGCCACCCGATAATAACGAAACCAACCAGTTAACAAAAAACACCGGCCGCATAAGCAATTTAGAAGCTGTGTTGAATTATAATTTGGGCAAATATTTTGACATTACGGGCGGCGCGAACTATAAATACAGCAATACCGACCAGTATAGCTCGTTTGAACAAGCAGGGTATCATCCTGGTCCAAGTATTATAAACTCGGATACGGCACATAGCAGCATTACCAGCGTTTACACCTCGTTATTTTTTAAATCAAACATTTTCCATATGGAACTGGGCGGCAGGTATAATCACCATAGTAAATACGGAGATAATTTTACCTATACTATTAACCCTTCGCTGTATTTAGCAGATCAGTTTAAAGTGTTCGGAACTATTGCCTCGGCCTATAAATCCCCATCTTTATATCAATTGTACTCGCAATATGGCAATGGTAAATTAAAGCCAGAAACAACTACCTCATACGAGGCAGGATTTGATTGGGAGATCGTAAAAAATGCATTATCGTTTAACACCGTATTCTATAAACGCAATACAAAAGATGTAATTTATTTCTTCTCTCAATCACAGCCTCCTTATAGATCATTCTATAAAAATGGATCTTTTCAAAAAGATAAAGGCTTTGAAACTGAACTGAAATACAATTCAAACAAGCTAACTGCATCAGCATACTTTGCTTATGTTACAGGTAAGCAAACTGATGAAGCCGGCAAACAAACGGCTAATTTATACCGCAGGCCAAAAAATACCTTCGGTGCTAATGTTTCATACCAGGCCTGTGCTGATTTCCTGATTGGTGTAAATTATAAATATACCGGCAACAGGGGCGACCTGAATTTCGCCACCTATCCATCTACAATCACTACTTTGAAAAACTATAACCTGGTTGATCTTCACCTGCAATTAAAAGCCACCAAAAATTTGAATTTATTTGGCGATCTGAACAACGTACTCGATCAGAAATATACCGATTGGCTGGGGTATAACACACGTGGCATAAACTTTATGCTTGGTGCAAAATACCAGTTTAATTAGTAGTTTTTATTTAACATGATTATGAGTAATTTTACGTCATAAATATCACCATGAATAAAAAAGACACCATCAACAGGAACATTATCCTTATTTTAATGATAATTGTTGCTGCAGCTTTCAGGCTGATAACCTTTAAGTATAAGGAACTGAGTAACTTTACACCGGTGGGCGCTATAGCTGTGTTCGGAGGTGTTTACTTTACCGAAAAATGGAAAGGCTATGTAACGGTATTACTTACGCTTTTTACTACCGATATCATCATCAACTATCTGTACACATCAAAAATTACCTTGTGGTATAGTGGTGCTGTTTGGGTTTATCTTTGCTTTGCCCTGATGGTTTTAGTTGGGAGTTTTATAAAAAAGGTAAATGTGCTTAACGTATTTTTGGCGTCTGTTGCATCGGTATTGATTCACTGGTTCATTATCGATCTGCCATTTTTATATGGCACTATGTACCCGCATACTTTAGCAGGTTATGGTCAATCGTTAATTAATGCTATTCCGTTTGAAAAGAACATGGTTTTAGGCGACCTATTATTTGGTTTTCTGTTGTTTGGCGGTTTTGAGCTGGCAAAGAGTAAGTTTGCTTTTTTGCAAACCCAAAAGCAGCTGGCTCTTTAAACTAAAATAATTAAATTGAAAGCGATCTGCCATAATGCAGGTCGCTTTTTTTATGGGCTGATTTGTAAAGCTAAAAGCTGAAAGCACAAGGCTGAAAGCTAATTATTGAGATGCAAATACTTTCCTGGTTTGTTAGCGGATATTAAAACAGATTGGATATAGATATGAAAAACTTAGTGGTATTAACAGGAGCGGGGATCAGCGCTGAGAGTGGTTTAAAGACCTTTAGAGACAGCGACGGCCTTTGGGAGGGTTACAACATACAGGATGTGGCTACACCCGAAGCATGGGAGTATAACCCGGTAATGGTGCAGCAGTTTTATAACGAGCGGCGCAAGTCGGTATTGGAAGCAAAACCCAATGCTGCCCATTACGCTTTAGCCAGGCTGGAAGAGCAATTTAATGTAACCATTATTACCCAAAATATAGATGATTTGCATGAAAGGGCCGGCTCCACTAAAGTAGTTCATTTGCATGGTATTATTACCCGTTCGCAATCAAGCATCAATCCAGCACTTACTTATCCTATTGATGGATGGGAGATCAGGATGGATGAGGTTTGCGAGCTTGGTTCACCCTTGCGGGCCCACGTGGTTTGGTTTGGCGAAGATGTGCCTATGATAGAACCGGCAGCCCGGATTTGCGCCGGTGCCGATCTGTTTATGCTTATAGGCTCCTCGCTGGCGGTTTACCCGGCTGCCGGCCTGATTGCTTATGTAAACAGGGAAGTGCCTAAGTATATCATAGATCCCAGGATACCGGACACAAGAGTTAGCGGGCCTGTAATTAAGATACAGGAAAAAGCAACAGTTGGGGTAACGACCCTGGTGGACGAGTTGCTGAAAGACAATTCGGCAACATAAAGCCCCTGTCATTAATAATTAATTGCCGGCTTTTTGCTTTGTGCATTCTGCCTTTAGCTTCTATATAATCACGATTTAAAATGAAATGTATATTCAATTGGAGCGGAGGGAAGGACAGCGCGCTTGCGTTATACCATTGCCTTCAAGATCCAAACCTGGAAATAAAGTATTTGGTAACAACCATTAATGATGCTGCCGACAGGATCTCAATGCACGGCGTTCGTACCGAATTGTTGATCAAACAGGCAGAAAGTATTGGTATTCCATTGTACCAGATTCGCCTGCCCGAAATGCCGGGGATGAAAGAGTATGATGAAGTAATGCATCATCATTTATCTCACCTTAAAAATGAAGGTATAACCCATTCTATCTTTGGCGATATCTTCCTGCAGGACCTGAAAGATTACCGCGATGCCCGTTTGAGTGAGCTTGGCCTCACCGGCATTTACCCATTATGGAAACGGGATACCGTGGAGCTGATCAACGAGTTTTTAACCCTCGGATTTGGAACGGTAATAGCTTGTACCCAGGCACGGCTTGAGCGGATAGTTGGAAAGGAGCTAAGCCCCGAATTGATTGACGCCTTACCCGATGATGTGGATGTTTGCGGGGAGAACGGGGAGTTTCATACTTTCACTTTTAAAGGCCCCATTTTTAAAAAAGAGATAAGTTATAAAACCGGGGTTAAGGTATTTAAGGAATACCAGGCACCCAAAAATGCCGATGATTCATGTGCTTCAACTGCCGGTCAAAAGCCATCAGGTTTTTGGTATTGCGATCTTCTTTTGGCTTAACTTCGCATTTATTTGGTAAAATAACCAGCCAAATTTAATTTTTTATAAATTTATATATGGTCTGTTTATCAATGCTTTAAGTAGACTAATATGAACTAATTATTTATTTAAGACAAGATTTGGTTGAATTTAAGGTCATAAATAGCGTATTTTGCCAAATTTAATTCTGTTAAGGAGGTATAATGTAATTAAAACACTGTAAGTCAATTATTTAACAACTAAGTCCTGTTAAAAATTATACCTGTAATAGGCGTCTTTGAAGTCGGAACGCATTTCAATAAAACGGGCGGCCACCTTCTTTAAAAACTCTTCATCCAACAATTCAAAAACACTGTTAACGCCATCGGTCAGGTCCATTTCAGCTATTTTAAAACTTTGCTCCAGGGTGCCCTGTTCAATCTTTACAATAAACTTTTGGTTCATGTTCAGGATGGAGATTTTAAAATCGGGGTGCGGTAATTCGGCAACAATTCTCATATCTTAATTTTTTAACAGGTTATTTAAAGGGTCATTGCCATTCAGCGAGCCAAAGCTGGCAATGGGCTTAAACCGGGCAAATAGCTCTTCGCTGTACCAATTTTCGCTTCGGGTAAGTTTTATTACTTCGGCATGCTCGCGGCTTTTGTAGGCAAAGTTTTTTACATCATCAATGCTCTGCCAAACAGAAAATGTGGCCTGGCGATATACCGGTGCTTCGCCTACGCCAAAGGAGGTAATATACCCCGCTGCACTGGTCATCAAACCCGCTACTTCATCTACATGGCTCCAAAAATTCCTTAGCCTGCTTATCCTGATCGTGGCCCGTGTAAGTACAGCCACCGGACCTGTATAGTTTTGTATATCCGGCTTGCCAAAAGGTTCTTTACCATTCCATTTACCATGGCTTTGCAATGGCTGGCATAATATGGTATAACCTTCATGGCCTAATACCTTCCACCAGCTGGAAATAAAGGAGTGATTATAGAACCTGTCGAAATCTTCCCGGTTTTCCCAGCAGGCTAACAGGCCCCATTGTTGCCAGTCTGGCTGCAGGTCGAAGGTTCCATTCCGGCCCGAGCCAAGCAGCTTGTAAAATGTGCAGCCCTTTTGCATCAGCATGGGCAGGCGGTGTATTGCCATAGCCAGCAAGGCGAAGGGAATAAAAAGCTTTCGGTACCGGATTATAGTTAAACTAACAAACATACACCTGCTAAATAAAAGATTAAATATGATATTATTGGTATCAATTGGTATCAAGTACTTAGTATCAAGTATCAAGATTGATTTTCTGGTCAATATATTCGATAGGGGGACTTTTGACGCTTGCAGAAAAATAAAAAGAAAAAAGTCTTGATACTTGACATTGACTACCTGCTACTAATTGTTATTTGACAGTAAAAAGAAAAAAGTCTTGCTACTTGATACTAACTACTTGCTACCGAAAATGGTCATCTTTGCATTATGGCAGAGGATTTAAACATAACCACATCAACAGACAAAGTCGAACAATATACCGCTTTGATCCCCCAGATTGAAGCGTTACTATATGGCGAACCTGATCTTGTAGCCAATCTGGCTAACATCAGCGCAGCTTTAAAAGAGCAGTTTAAATGGTTTTGGGTTGGTTTTTATATGGTAAAGAACGGTGAATTGGTTTTGGGCCCTTTCCAGGGGCCTGTGGCCTGTACGAGGATAGCTTTGGGTAAAGGTGTTTGCGGTACGGCATGGGAGCAGGCCAAAACGCTTATAGTGCCCGATGTAGAGGCCTTTCCTGGCCATATTGCATGTAGCTCTCTTTCGCAGTCGGAAATAGTAGTGCCGGTATTTAATAATGGTGAGGTTGTTGGCGTTTTGGATGTTGACAGCGAGCTGTTAGACCAGTTTGATGAAACTGATGCGCGCTTCCTGGAGCAGATTGTAAAGCTGGTAAAATTTTAATGAGCAGGATTTACCTGGTAGCCGGCCTCGGCGCCGATACGCGCATTTTCAATAATATCGACCTGGGCAATCATGAAGTGATTCCGGTGGACTGGATAGAGCCAGGCTCACGGGATACTTTGGCGGGCTATGCACAAAAGCTAATTTATCAATATAACATCAAGCCGGATTCTATACTGATAGGTAATTCGATGGGAGGAATGATCGCTGTTGAAATGGCTAAGCTTATTCCTATGAAAAAAGTTATCATTATTTCCAGTATTAAAACAAGTGATGAGGCGCCCCGGTATTTTAGTTTCTTTAGGAATTTGCCGGTTCAAAAATTAATTCCCGGCAAACTAATGACCTCGATGGGGTTTATGATCAAACCGATGTTTGGCAAGATGAGCGAAGAGGATGCATGGGTGTTTAATGATATGCTGAAAAGGACGTCGCCGGTATTTGTAAAGTGGGCCATGGGTGCAATTTTAAACTGGAAAAACGATGTAGTCCCCGCAAATATTTACCATATAACCGGTGATAAAGATCTCATCTTTGATTATACACGTATAAAAAATGCTACCATTGTACATGGTGGAACGCACATTATGATTTTCGATAAAGCCAAAGAAATTAATAAACTGTTAAAACAAATCCTCTAAAAAAAATGAAGCTGACCGAGGATTATTATTTAGGCAATGATGTGGTTGCTATCAGCAAAAACCTGTTGGGCAAGTATTTATTTACCTGCATTGATGGTATAACTACTGGTGGTTATATTGTTGAAACAGAAGCCTATAACGGAATTATAGATAAGGCCTCTCACTCCTTTGGAAGTAGGGTAACCCCACGTACCAAAACCATGTTTATGCAGGGAGGTATAGCCTATGTTTACCTATGCTATGGCATCCATGAAATGTTTAACGTAGTAACTTCAGTTGAAGGTGAGCCGCATGCGATACTGATCAGGGCTATTAATCCAACTGATGGCATTGAGGCCATGCAGGTAAGGCGAAATATGCTGGTACTTAAATCAACAATCACTGCCGGGCCAGGCTCTGTTGCAAAGGCGTTAGGCATCACCCGGAACATTAATGCTATTAGCTTGCAAAGTGATACGCTTTGGATTGAAGACCGGGGACTGAATTTTACGGATGAACAAATAACTATTGGCCCGCGTATTGGCGTGAGCTATGCGGGCGAGGATGCTTTTTTACCTTATCGTTTTTATGTTAAAGGCAACAAATTCGTAAGTAAACCCAATAAATAAATGCTTTAAGTTTGCCTTTTTTGTAATATTGAGCGATGGATTATCAAAATAGTTTAGCATTTGCCAAAGCACAGGACGGGAAGGACGCTTTAAAAGATTTCAGAAGCAGGTTTTTAATTCCAAAGCATAAAGGAAATGATGCCATTTATCTTTGTGGTAATTCTCTTGGTTTACAACCCAAATCCGCAGCACAATATATTACCGACCAGATGAACACCTGGAAAGACCTTGCAGTAGAGGGTTGGTTCCAGGGTGAGGATCCCTGGTTAGAATATCATAAATCGCTTTCATTGTCAATATCAAAGATAGTTGGTGCGCAGGAAAATGAAGTTACAGTAATGAATTCACTTACAGTAAACCTTCATTTACTGATGGTAAGTTTCTATAAACCAAATAGTAAACGATTTAAAATAATCATGGAAAGCGGCGCTTTTCCATCGGATCAATACGCTGTGGAAAGCCAGGTTAAGTTTCATGGCTTTGATCCCAAAGATGCAGTGATTGAGGTTTTTCCGCGCAGCGGAGGAGTTACTTTACGGACAGAAGACATACTTCAAGCTATCAATGAGCATGCCGATGAGCTGGCTTTAGTGCTTTTTAGCGGGATAAATTATTACACCGGGCAGTTTTTTGATCTGGAGGCTATTACCGATGCTGCTCACAGGGCAGGCGCTTATGCAGGTTTCGATCTTGCGCATGCCGCGGGTAACGTCCCATTGAAATTGCATGAATGGGGTGCCGACTTTGCCTGTTGGTGTTCATATAAATACATGAACTCAGGTCCGGGAGGGATCAGTGGCATTTTTGTGCACCAAAAGCATTTTACCAACAAAGAAATTAACCGCTTCGCTGGCTGGTGGGGATACCGTGCCGATAAGCGCTTTTTAATGGCTCCAGGCTTCGATCCGGCAATGGGAGCCGACGGCTGGCAGGTAAGTACAAGCCCGGTGTTGCTTCTCGCTTTATTTAAAGCCTCTATGGTTATTTTTGATGATGCGGGCGATATGGATATCATCCGAGAAAAAAGCCTTGCTCTGACGGGTTATTTGGAGTTTTTAATCAACGAGATTAATAAAGGGAGGGCTGAAGACATTTTCAGGATCATTACGCCTGCTGATCCGGCTGTACGTGGTAGCCAGCTATCAGTGGTTTGTAAGCATAATGCAAAAGCAATTTTTAAACACCTGACCGATAACGGTGTTATAGGCGACTGGCGCGAACCTGATGTCATCCGCCTGAGTCCGGTGCCTCTTTATAATACCTTTGAAGATGTTTATTACACCGCTAAATACCTGGCTGATTCATTAGAAGCTTTTAAATAACTTTTTATATGGTTTATTACAATCCCAAAGAGTGGTTTTCTTTCGTTTTCAGGCTTAACAAAGCGGACACATTACGCGAACTTTTTCCACTGATAATAGCAGTTGCTGCTTACGCAGGCGTAGTCACTTACCTGTTAATAGATTTCTGGAAACTACCTGATACCAGCTTGCTTAAAAAGGTGAGCTATATCCATCAAACTATCGGGTTTGTTTTTTCATTATTGCTGGCTTTTCGTATTAACTCAGCTTATGATCGCTGGTGGGAAGGTCGTAAGGTTTGGGGTAGTCTTACCAATAGCAGCCGTAACCTGGCCATCAAGTTAAAGCACCTGGTTAATGAAAACGATTTACCTTTTTTTAACTACGCCATCCCGCTTTACGCCCGTTCTTTAAGGGATCATCTTCGGGATGTTTATGAATCAGAGCGGCAACAGTTTGTAACTATCAATCCCGAAAAACACGTACCTAACCAGGTAGCATCAGCCATTATAGCGAACATCTATCGACTGAATAAAAACGGGCAAATAAACGCGGAGCAGTTGTTTAGTATAACTGCGGAAATAACTTCATTTACAGATATTTGCGGGGCTTGTGAGCGCATCAGGAAAACACCAATACCTTACTCGTACAGCGTTTTTATCAAGAAGTTCATTTTTACTTATATCATGACCTTGCCATTTACCTGGGCCTTTGACCTCAAGTATTTTACGGTGCCAATCATTGGTTTTGTGTTGTTTGTTTTTGCAAGTATCGAATTGCTGGCCGAGGAGATTGAAGATCCATTTGGGTACGATGCTAATGATTTACCGCTGGATAACATTTGTGATAATATCCAAAAACACATTGGTGAGATATTAGGTTAACAGCATGCTCAAGATAGCTTTCGACCCGATATATGCCCACCCATTGCCGGAAGGCCACCGGTTTCCGATGCTTAAATATGAGCTGATCCCGGCGCAGTTAATACGTGAAGGGGTGATATCAAAAGAAAATTTATTTTCTCCCGGGTTACCTTCAGAAGAGATAATTCTAAAAACTCATGACGAGGATTACTGGCATCAACTTCAAAATTTAACATTGTCGCCAAAAGAGCAAAGGCGTATTGGATTCCCTTTATCCACCCGACTGATTGAACGTGAAATGAGGATAGCCAAAGGAACAATTGATGGCTGTACCTTCGCTTTTAAAAATCGTATCGCGTTTAATGTTGCCGGCGGTACACACCATGCAGGCACAAACTGGGGTGAAGGTTTTTGTATCCTCAATGACCAGGCTATCGCAGCTAACTATTTATTAAATAGTAATTTAGTATCATCTATCTTAATAATTGATTTAGATGTTCACCAGGGAAATGGTACCGCACAGATCTTTGAAAATGAGCCGGGGGTATTCACATTTTCAATGCATGGAGCTAATAATTTCCCCATCCGTAAGGAAAAATCAGATCTGGATATTCCTTTATCAGATGGCACCGGAGATGAAGAGTTTTTAAGCACCTTATATCAAACTTTACCTAAACTGATTCAACAGGTAAAGCCCGATTTTGTATTTTACCTGGCCGGAGTTGATGTATTGAGTACTGACAAACTTGGGAAACTTGCTTTAAGTAAAGAAGGTTGTAAGGCCCGCGACCAGTTTGTTTTTGAACAGTGTATCAGCAATAATATTCCCGTTCAGGTAAGTTTGGGCGGAGGCTACTCGCCCCAGATTAAAGATATAGTTGATGCCCACTGCAATACCTTCAAAGTGGCAGTCGATCTTTATTTCTAATCTTTCGGTAATACGGGTATTGCCTTATCCCGGTGATGTTTACTGATCATATTAAACCGGAAGAACAATAGGATAGAAGCTGTGGCCAGGCCAAGTACCAATCCGTACCATACACCATAAACACCCATATGTAATTTGATGCCGAGCACATAGCCTATTGGTAAACCAATTATCCAATAAGCTAAAAAGGTTATGATAGTGGGCATGTTAACATCGCCCATGCCACGTAATATACCAAGGCCAACAACCTGAGTTCCGTCGAATAACTGGAAGAATGCTGCTATGATAAGTAATTGAGCTGCAATGTTTATAACATTTTCATCAGAAGTAAATATCCATGGTAATAAATGCCGGCCTAAGGCAAATATTACTGCTGTTATACTCATAAATATCAGTACAATGTGATAATTAGAGATAGCTCCGAGGCGTAAATTTTTATGGTCGCCAACTCCAAAGTAATTGCCCGATTTTATAGCTGCAGCTGCACCAATTCCACTTGCCATCATGTAGGTCATGGATGCYATTGTAATTGTGATCTGGTGTGCCGCCTGGTCAACAATCCCTATAGTACCAACTAATAATGCGGCACCACCAAAGGCGCTGATCTCGAAAGTATACTGCATAGCTACTGGTGCACCTATCTTTAAAATATTAATAGTACGTAACCGATCAATATTTTTAATGGCAAAACTTTTCAAATACGACTTGAAATTTGCCGATCTGAAAACATAAAAAGCCATTACGATGGCCATTAAACACCGATCTATCAGCGTACTATATCCAACCCCTTTAATGCCCATAGGGTGCACACCAAACAGGCCCTTTACAAATATAATCCCTAAAACAATGTTGATTACATTACCAGCTATGGATATGATCATTGCCTGCATGGTAAAACCCAGCCCTTCGGCAAATTGTTTAAAGGTGTTAAATATCAGGAGCGGGATAAGTGATAAACTTAGTAACAACAAATAAGGTTTGGCCTCTTTTACAACCATTGGCGATTGATCAAGATGGTTGATTAAAAGCATTGTGCCAAAATAGATACCGCAAAATAAAACAATGCCACTCAATACATTTAACAGCAGGCTGTTTGATAACAAACGGCCACATTCTTTATAATCCTTACGTCCGTTATTTTGGGCAATTAACGGAGTAAGCCCATATGAAATACCCATGCCAATAACCAGGGGCATCATGAAAAGACTATTTACAGTAGAAGCAGCCGCCAATGATATTGTGCCGGCAAAATGACCTACAATAATCGTATCGGATATCTGAACAGCGGTATGACCTGCATTTGATATTACTACCGGGATTGCAAGCTTTAAACTTTCGGTATAGTAAGGTTTGTATTTTTGGTAAACGGCTTTCATCACTTTTGTGCAGGGCCGTAAAAGTAATAATTAGGGTGGAGAAAACAGCAATTAACAGGCCGTATAATACTCTTCCTTTTCGGTTGTATTGATCCGGATTAAGCCTGAAAGGATTAGATCAACCAAGATGCGTTGAGTGCGCCTGCGTCCCATTTTTAATAGTTCACTGCACTCTTTTATTGTAATTCGATTAGTTTTTGCAAGGTAGCTCAACAAGGTTTTTTCATTATCAGAATACTCAATCAATACACCCTGATCGTTGGATGAACGCTTAAGTACTTCTAAAACAATTTTACTGGCTAACACACTTTTATCCTTCACCCTTACATAAGCCCACCATTTGCCGTCATCGGCGAGAGCGTAATGCGGTTTCAAATCACTTGGCAAGGTATCAACAACAAGTACCAATTTGTCATCAACGTAAATCTCTTCAAATATTGGCTCAAGAGCCGGCCGTATAAACATATGAGCCGCCCGGGTGATCATATAACGTTCCTCGTCCTCAGATTTTACACCTTTAATAGTGCCGTCATCTAAAACACCAATCAATAGTTTACCGCCTTTGTTGTTGGCAAAGGATACCATTGTACGGGCTATTTTTTCGCAGCTGGTAATTGTTTTTTTAAAGTCGAGCGTAACGCCTTCTCCCTCAAAAATCAGTTTTTTGATGTTCATTTTTAACTCTCCGGTCCTTAAACTAATTGTTGAGGTTTAATATAGGGTGTAAATATTTCCATCCAATTTTCGGGTTTCGAAATCTGGTTAAACCCAAATTGACTATATAACCCATGGGCATCTGCAGTAGCTAACGACCATCGCCTTAATCCCTGCAGTTCCGGGTGATTAACAATGGTTTGCATCAACCATTTTGATAGCCCTTTTTTTCTAAACACGGGTAAAATAAAAACATCGCAAATGTATGCAAAAGTAGCATTATCGGTAACAACGCGTGCAAAACCCGCCAGCTTGTTATCATTGTAAAGACCAAAACACATTGAGTTTGCTATGGCTTTTTCGAGCTTTTCGCGCGATATACCTTGTGCCCAATAAGAGTCGTCATTTAAATAGTTGTATATCACATCAACATCCAAAAGTGTTTTGTCGGTTGATATCAGGAAGCCTTTTTTAATAAAAACTTCGTCATTCATAAAAACAGTCATCAATAAAATTACAAATTAGGGTCGATAAAATTGAGGTTGCGTAAATAAACCTCGTTAATTACTGATACACATATTTCGCCCGCCTTATTGTAAATATCAACAGGATGGTGGGAGGTATATTTGCCCAGCGTATTCAGTGCGTTTTCGGCTTCTGCGATGTCATCATCGCTTAAACTGATCTTAAAATGCACATCAGTTAAGCCTGGTTTCAAATATTCTATAGTTGATGATTTTGACCACACCTTTAATTTATAACCCCTTTTAATTAACAAATGATGAAATAATAAAGGGTAAAATGGGTCTGCAGCTGCAAAAAGTGTTCCCCCAAAAATAGAATTATTGTAATTTTTATTTAAAAAACTCTTTTTGATCTTTACTTCAACACCCCTATATCCTTCATCGAAACCAACTACCCAGATACGCTGAAAAAATAGGGGAGGGTAGAAGCGTAATGCCCACTTTAATATTCTTTCGGATACAACCATAGCTTCTAAATATCTGAAATTTATGGTTAAATAGTTCAATAATGATGTAAAATATGATAGTTTGACTTCAAAATTCTTTAAATCAGGCTAATATCCGCTAATGCCAAACTTGTTTAAACAATATAAGGCTTATGAGGTTAATAGTATGTTCACTAAAGAATACACTTTTAAACTAATAACTATGAAAAAGCAAATTTTAAGTCTTGCACTTGTCGCGACAATGGTAACAGCAATTGCAACAGGATGTGGCTCGACCAAAGATGCCAGCGGTGGATCTGACACTACAAAAATGGATTCAGCTTCTACAACAACCCCGGCGCCTGCAACAACTGATACCGCTAAAACCGACACCGCCAAAAAGGATACTGCAAAAAAAATGTAATTACCAGTTAAGTTTTACCATAAGAATTCCCGGGTTTTCATGGAAAACCGGGAACCTTTATGGTATTTTTAATCACTTTAATTCACTTTTATTACACTTTTATTGAGTTTAGGCTAATTTAAAATGTGGTTTATACAACACCGCCGTCAGCCCTTAAAGTTGTGCCGTTTGTGGCGGCCGCAAAATGATGCGACCCAAGTTTTTTTGCGATCATTTTATCAAAACAGGCGCATGACAAGCTCACGCCGCTCAACACATTTACTTCGAAAAATTTAAACCAGCCTTCATCTGTAATTGCTGGAAATTCTTTCGGTTTAAGGTTTAAACCAAAAGAGTAAATCATCTTCACAAAAGAATATGTTTATGACTTAAATGTGGGATGTTTCAAACAAAGCCACGTACCATCGTCATTCACCATTGTCAAAATCATTCCGCGAGGAGCTATTAAGACGTTTAAATACTGCTTTGGGCGGGCCCATAGGAGTAGAGTTGTTTGATTTCATTAAGGTATTTAATCTGCCGGCTTTTAAATCAAAACCAAAGCATGTACAGCTCGGAATAGGAGAGTTGGCCCTAACAGAAAGTACGATTATTCGCCCAATTTACTAACTTTGCGACAATGACAAATGCCATATACAATAGTCCGGGTACACCACCCTGAGTTACCTCCCGGTAGACTAATAAAATGGTCAAGGCCTTTAAGTTTACGCTGCGATAACGTCATAGTATTTTTTTCAAACAATTTCTTTTTTACATTTTGCACGAGTTGTGCATTCATCTTTTTTTGATGTTGCTATTCCTGCGAACTTGACAAATTCATCCTTAAGCACACATTTTTTACATGCCGGACTTTAAATTGAACCTCTTCGACTTTTCCCAAAATATCAATTACAAAAATGAAATATTTGCAGGCCTTACAGTTGCTATGACTATGATGCCGGAGTCACTGTCATTTGCCATACTCGCGGGTTTTCCTCCACTGGTTGGCTTGTATGCAGCTTTCATTATGGGATTGGTAACGTCAATATTCGGTGGAAGGCCAGGTTTGATTTCCGGTGGCGCAGGTGCCACCGTTGTTGTATTAATTGCCCTAATGAAATCTAACGGCCTTGATTATGTTTTTGCAGCCGTAGCTTTAGCTGGAGCAATTCAAATATTAGTTGGCTTATTCAAGTTAGGTAAATTTATACGCCTTGTGCCGCAACCTGTAATGTACGGATTTGTCAACGGATTAGCTGTGATCATTTTCATGGCACAGCTGCAACAGTTTAAGACAGTAGTGGGCGGCCATGAAGCCTGGTTATCTGGTACTCCGCTTTATATTATGGCCGGATTGGTGGCCCTCACCATTGGAATTGTTGTTTTATTACCTCGAATAACTAAGGCAGTACCACCGTCTTTAGTTGCAATCATTGTTGTCTTTATCATTGTTCTTTGTTTCGGAATACACACCAAAACAGTTAGAGATATTGCAGCAGTAAGTGGCGGTTTTCCACCATTTCATATTCCATCAGTGCCGTTTAATTTAGATACCTTAAAAATCATTTTTCCTTACGCCGCTATTATGGCAGGCGTTGGCTTAACAGAAGGACTGCTAACACTAAATCTGGTTGATGAAATGACCGCTACCCGTGGCAACGGCAACCGTGAAGCTATCGCACAGGGAAGTGCCAATATCCTAAACGGGTTTTTCTTTGGAATGGGCGGTTGCCCGATGATCGCACAAACATTAGTAAATCTTTCTGCCGGGTCCAGGGCAAGATTGTCGGGGATCATCGCTTCATTGACCATACTTATGATTATCTTATTTGGTGCTCCTGTTATCGAACGTGTACCAATGGCTGCCTTAACCGGTGTAATGATCATGGTGGCCATTGGCACATTTGAATGGATTAGTTTCCGTATCATCAATAAAATGCCCAAACAAGATGTGTTTGTGGGCATATTAGTAGCGCTGATTACTATCTGGCTTCATAACCTTGCTTTAGCCGTACTAATTGGCGTGATTATTTCAGCATTGGTGTTTGCCTGGGAAAGTGCAAAAAGGATCAGGGCCAGAAAATATGTGGACGATGCAGGTGTTAAACATTACGAGATATTTGGACCATTATTCTTTGGCTCTGTAACTGCCTTCAATGATAAGTTTGATGTATTAACTGATCCTGATGAAGTAATAATCGACTTTAAGGAAAGCAGGGTATCCGATATGTCGGGCATCGACGCATTAAATAAATTGACAGAACGTTACCGTCAGGCAGGCAAAAAGCTTCACCTAAAACATTTGAGTCAGGATTGCCGCAAACTACTTAAAAACGCAGCTGAGGTTATTGATGTGAACATCATCGAAGATCCGACGTATCATATTGCTATCGAATAGCTGTCTGTTGCCTTTTTTGATTGATGTATTTTTTGTTTTACCTGCATTTTCAGGTGCAAGCGGGCAGGGGAGAGGCATCAGCCAGGTCTTCATAAATAGTTGGCATGTACCAACCTGAAAGCGCTTTCGTACATGCCTTGATACTTAAACTGCACCATATCCGGCAACCGATTGGCGTCAAAGATTTTTAATCGTTGGGAGAGTTTTTGGCATGACTTTTTAGCCCATATCTTATTTACTACAAAGCAATATGCTGCTATTTTTGTGGTGTATTTAATTATTTATGTAATTTTTTAATTATAAAATTAAATTTCACAAAACTTTATTTTTCTGCCGATGTTGTTAAAAGACATTTTATAAACCAAATATCTATGACAACTTCAACAAAAAGTAACGGAACCAGAACCGCTACGACAAAAACCGGAAAAATGGAAAATTCAGAATTTCATGAATTTTTTGTAGATGAATTGAAAGACATTTACTGGGCCGAAAAACACCTGGTAAAGGCATTGCCGAAAATGAAAAAAGCGGCCACGAGCCCCGAGCTTGCTGCGGCTTTTGACAAGCACGCACAGGAAACCCAAACCCACGCAGATACGTTGGAACAGGTATTTGAGCTGCTGGGCGAAAAAGCGACAGCAAAAAAATGCGATGCCATGGCAGGCCTGTTGGAAGAGGCTGATGGTATTATTGAAGATACCGATGCCGGAACTTTAATTCGTGATGCGGGTTTAATCCTCGCTGCTCAAAAAGTAGAACATTATGAGATAGCAACCTATGGAACGCTTAGGGCTTTCGCCGAAAGTATGGGACATACGGATGTGGCGGACTTATTAGGCAGGACGTTGGAAAATGAAAAAGCAACCGACCAGGCGTTAACTGCCCTTGCAGAAAGTTCCATTAACGAACAGGCTGCTGCGGAATAAGAACAACCATTTATGCTTGTTTGGTATGTAACAGCTTAAATGGGGATATGTAAACATTTATTAAAATATCTATGGAAACTACAGAAAAAACAATCGACGTATTAAACGACCTGATCGAGATCAATAATGACCGCGCCGCCGGCTTTGAAAAAGCAGCGGCCGATTTGAAAGATGAAAACATCGACCTGAAAGCTACCTTTGACCAACTGAGTCAGCAGAGCCGTGTAAATGTAACCGAACTGGCTGCTGTGGTGGGTCGTAATAACGGCGATCCGGAAACCGGCACCAGCGTGTCGGGTTCATTGCATCGTGCCTGGATAGATGTAAAGGCCATGTTTAGCGGCGGCGATCGTAAAAGTATACTGGAAGAATGTGAACGCGGCGAAGATGCAATTAAGAAAGCTTACCGGAGCGCTTTGGCCGAAACTGATTTGGAGCCGGAAGTACGCGGGTTGCTCACGAAACAGCAACAAGGTATTAACGCCAGTCACGATACCATCAAACGTTTACGAGATATGCAATAACACCAATCGTTAATTTACTTTACGGGAAAAGAGCCACACCAATTTGATAAGTGTGGCTCTTTTCTTTTACTGTACGGAAAATTTACAGCATATGTAGCATCCGGGTTTGTTGCAGAAAAAAAGTAGTTGATTTAAAAAAAGTGTTCTTATATTATACCGTCAGTAATTAAAGGAAGTATGTTTTTTCTCAGGAACGGCCTTATTATTGTCTCTGGTACATGCAGGAAAAACTAAGGGAACATATAGAAAAAATAGTACCGCTCACTGATGATGAGTTTGCGTTTGTATGCCCGCATTTCACTATTAAGAGTTATAAAAAGCGCGAATTTCTTATTCAGAAGAGTGAAAGTGTAAAGTATTGTTATTTTGTGATTTCGGGGCTTTTAATGTTGGTATATAACGATGAATCTGGAAATCAGCATATTGTTTCCTTTGCGATGGAAGACTGGTGGGAAAGTGATTTTCTGGCCTATTATACGCAAACTAAAGCAACGATGTCGCTAAAATGCCTTGAAGACACCACTGTGTTTTGCCTTTCGCTGCAAGATTACCAAAAGTTGTGTACAGGCCTCCAAAAGATGGAACATTTTTTTCTTAAAAAAGCAAATTCCGGTCACATTGGTTCGCAGCAGCGCATATTGTCTTTCCTAACCTCCAATGCAAAGGAGCGCTACGAACAACTACTAAAACGGTATCCTTCACTATTTCAAAGAGTATCTAAAACCCTGATAGCTTCCTATCTGGGTGTTTCGCGCGAAACCCTTAGTAGGCTCTGGCGTTCTGCTTAGTATTATTTCCCTCATTTTTAAAATTGTGATGTTTGTCACGCAAAAAATATACGTGCTGTCTTCATCTTTGCGGTGTACAATTTTATTAACTCTTGTGCTAGTAGTGGCACAAACTAAAAAACAACCAAATGCAAAAACGAATAATTAATCCCTGGCAATGGCAGGATGAACGCAGTTATGTGCAAGCCGTTGAAGTAAAACAGCCAGAAGGCACACTCTATGTTTCGGGGCAAACGGCCATAGACGCTGATGGAAAAGTAAGTACCGGTGATATGAAAACCCAATTGGTACAAACCATACAAAATTTAGAACAAGTTATTAGCGAGGCCGGATACGATTGTGCAGGTATTGTGCGGTTAAATATCTATACAACTTCGTCGGCAGAGCTTTTCGAATGCTTTGATATTTTTCAAGCCTGGATAGCTAAGCATGGCATTAAGCAAGCGACTACTTTATTAGAAGTAAAAAGCCTTTTTGAAACATTAAAAATTGAATTGGAAGCTACAGTTGTGAAATAATCAACTTGCGTTGTTCAAAAACAAAATATGTCTTTCAAAACGACATAAGAAAACTCTTCAACTGGAAGCTATTATTCATTCACGTTTCTGGGCAAAAAGCCAATCCCATAAACCGGGTGTTTCAATAACCTTGTCCCAAATGTTGTGCGCTTGATTAGGGTATTCTGTATATCGCGGTTGCCCGCCAGCTTTTTTTATTGCCGAAATCATATCCCGTGAGCCGCCGACGGACACATTCTTGTCTTCCGCACCATGGAAAGCCCATATAGGCATATTAACAATTTTTGATGCAAGCTTAGGGTCGCCAGCTCCGCATACCGGTATAGCAGCGGCAAAAAGATCTGGACGGGTACAAATAAATTGCCAGGTTCCGTATCCGCCTCGTGATACACCTGTTACATAGCGTCTTTTTGTGTCTATTCCCGGCTCATCCAGCCCACTAATGGTTTCATAAACCAACGATTCAAGGGAAGGTGTCCCGGAAATACCTCCCCAGCCTGCACCTTCCGGGCAATAGGGTACAAAAACAAACGCAGGGTACGTGCTTCCGTCGATACCGGTTAGCGCCTCGGCCGCTGACGCCTCGTAACCGCCATAAGGCAGACATACAACTAATGGATACTTTTTTCGCCGATCATAGTTCTGCGGTTTTATTAAAAGATAATGCAGGCTGTTTCCTTCGCTGTCAACAAAGGTTCTGCCTCCGCCTGCTAACTTAACCAATTGCTGAGCCTGTTCAGCATTGTAATTTCGCCAATCCATTTGTGAGCCGCTTTCGTGGGCTAATGATGTTCCAATTGCTATCGTAAATACAACGGCAGCTACCGCACAGATACCCAATATCGTTTCTAAATATTTCTTCCTGGGTACATTCGCATTGTCGCTCTTTAATGTCTGGATCTCCTCCACGAAATTCATTATAAACAAAACATTAATGAGGCACGAGGCAATCGAACTCCATTGAATAATTTTTTGTAACACGCCAATAATCCGAATATCTTTAGAATAAGAGCCCACAATAATTGCCGACGCTAAAGCGAGGGTAACCGCCAACCCTAAGATCCCTGCCAGCTTTAACCAATACCTTTTTCGTATGCTCGAAAAAGTAAGACTTACAGCGTATACAATGATGGCACTTAAGTAACAAGCGAGCGTGGGAATATAATAGCCTCTTAGATCTCCTGAAGTTAAGTTAACATAGCAGACTATAACATAACCAAGGTCTGCTATAATTGCAATGATCCCTGTAAAAAAGGCAAACCGGTAGTTTCGATGGTAATAATATTTAATCAACAATATTGATCCAATAAAGGCAGTAATATTCCCCAATAAATACCATGCTATATAGGAGGGGAGTTTATAAATTTCTGTCCCAATTTTAAACATTACTATGAAGGTCCATATACCGGTGGCAGTGACTATACCTGAAAAAACAATTAACAAAATGTACAGGACCTTATTCATCTGTTTTATTTTTAAGGTATAGGTTGAAATTTAAAAACATTAAACAATAATTGCGTTGACGCTAATATAATACCTTTATCTGACGGATTGTATTAAACAAATTATTCCTTTATAAAAGTTATTTAGAAAAAATTGAATCCTCATTTTTTAACAACCCARGGATCCAATTGAAAGTTTTGAAAAGAGCGCTCTTTGTTTTTTGATTTAAATGCTGTTTCAGCCTATCTAACATAATATGAATACTAGTCTCATAATTAACATTATGTTAAATAGAGATATTAAAGAGAAAGGCTTTACAATGAAAGCCTCTCCTTTTTTATACTATTATTGTTTTGGTAATGCCTCTATCTGTGCTTTTATTTTGCTTGCGTTAGCATCATCTTTTACACCCAGGTAATAGGTTCTTAAGTTTGTTAATGCGTCAATCGATTTTGGATTTAAATCAACTGCTTTTTGCAAATATGGTTTAGCTGCTTCAAATTGTGCTTTTGCTTTAGCAATAGCTGCATCATATTCTTTTTGTTTATTGGCAGGAAGTTTATTAGCAGCATTGTAATCGTCAATTGCAGGGTTAATTATTACATAGCCCAAATTCAAATTTGCTTCAAAATAATTCGGATCTATCTCTAAAGCCTTTTTGTACATATCCGCAGCTTGTTTGTAGTTTTCAACTTTTGTAGCCTGTAATTTACTTTTGGTAACAGGATCTTTTGCTTTGGCTTGTTCTTTAATTACTGCTTCTGCTGTTTGTGAATACGTTAAGCCTGCGTAATAATAAAGTGTTTTATTTTTTGGATCAGCAGCTAATGCCTTCTGGATCTTATCTAAAACCTCTTTTTCTTTCCCGGTTTGCAGGCTTATTTCTATTTCTCTCTTACGCAGGTCAGCACTGGCCGGGTACTTTGCAACACCCTCGGTTACCGTTTTAAGGGCATTTGCAGTATCCTTACTTAATAAGTATACCGATGAAAGATCCATGTAAACACCAGGTACTTTTGAAAATTTGGTGGTGATTAATTTTGTATAATTTGCTATTGCAGCGGGATAATTATTTGAATTTGCTGCCGATAAACCGGTGTAATAAATAGCATTGGTATCTTCGGGCAATATGGTGCGGTAATAATCAAACGATTTGTAGGCAAGGTCGTATTTACCGCTTCCGTATTCGGCAACGCCTTTTGTAAGCTGGTATTGGGCAAGGTTTAAGTTACCTGCATCAATAAGTTGCTTATTTTCGCCTTTGGTATCCAGCTCTTTAGCTTTTTTTAACGCTTCCTCGGCTGTGGTAAACAAAGGCAATGAGGTTGCCGCTACCGAATCCTGGTTTGCAAAAGTAGAGTAAATAACACCCTTTAAAGCGTAAGTAAGTGGCAATGCAGCAGTTTTTTCGTTTGCTGCAGCCTTGTCAATAGAAGTTCGGGCGGCAGTTAAACTTGTTTTTGCTAAAGGTGTACCTCTTAATCCTTCGTACTTTTCATACTCAGATTTTGCATTGTTTAACTCGCCTTTTTGTGCAAACGTTGTTGCTGAAACTAAGCCTAAAAGACCAGCCATCAAAAGTTTGATTTTCATGTTTTATTAATTAGTTAGCTGTTTTAATTTATTGTTTATTTTGTCTAATTGATCTTTATTGCTGGTTTTGGCATACACCAATTGCAATGCCTGTAAACCTTTAACATTGTTTGGAGATAATTCATTGGCTTTTTCGAGCCATTGAATGGCCATTCCAATATTTTTAGTGCTCTCCCCTTCTTCCTTGGTTATCGCGCTTTGTTTCAGGTACATTAAACCTAAATTAAATACCGGTTCATAGGCCGAGCCATTTAACTCAATAGTATGTAAATATAGGGATTCGGCGCGGTCGTATTTGTTTAAATGATCATAACAATTAGCGGCTACAAATGCAATATCGGCGTTATTTGCATTAATATCAAGTAGTTGCCCAATTAACGGTTCTAACGATTTATAATCTTTTAAATTATTGTAGATATTTGCCTCATCAAGCAATAAAAATCTGTCGGCCGGTAAAAGCTTCCTGCCCTTTTGCAATATTTGCAGCGCTTTTGAGGTATCGCCCAATGATTTATAAATGCTTGATGCTGTTTCAATGTACTCTGTACGGGTACTATCTACAGCCAATAAATTACTGTAGTATTTAGCGGCATCAACCAAATTGCCCATTTTATTGTTTGAATAGGCTATATAATCATTGAGTTGCTTAAAATTGGGTGCATATTTCTTTGCATTTTCAAACGATTGCCGGCCATTTGCGAAATCGGAGTTATTTACAAACTCAAAACCCTTACGTATATAAACATTGGCAAGGCAGCGTTTTGAATAATCAATTTCGGCCTGGTAGTTATAAATTTTGCTTTTAGCCGATAATTTATCCACCAATGCAGCGGTTTCTGCCAATAACGTTGCCGGCTGCCCGCTTGTATTGGTCGAATCGATATACAATATACTGGCATTAATTAATGCCCTGTAAGTGTTTTTTTTCAAATCAGATGAATCTGAGCGGGTAATGATTAAGCTATCGGCAGATTTTTTTGCCGCTCTTAAATATTTCAGATCCTTGTTCTGTTTATAAAAAGCAAGGTTATTAACTACAACTTTTAGCGCTTCTGATTGCGCGAAGGCAAAAGTTGTAGTCATAAATGGTATTAAAACAGATAAAACAATTTTACGGCACTGCATATTTTTTATTCAGTTGGTTCGTCAGTTGTTGGTTCTGCGCTTTCTCCGGTTGCCTCATTTTCTTGTGATGATTCAGGGCTTTCAGCTCCTTCCTCATTCTCATCATCTGGAGTTATTTCGGCATTTTCATCAATTTCCTTCTCTTCTTCCTCGTCATGCTCAATTTTTGCTACCGAAGCAATTTCATCATTTCCTTTCAGGGTTATTAAACGTACACCTTGCGTAGCCCTGCCCATTGTGCGCAGCTCGCTGATGGCAATACGGATTATAATACCCGATTTATTGATGATCATCAGATCTTCCTTATCAGTAACACCTTTTATGGCAACAAGGTTTCCGGTTTTTTCAGTAATATTTAAAGTTTTTACACCCTTACCACCACGGTTAGTTACCCTGTAGTCGTCAATATCGGTACGTTTACCGTATCCTTTCTCTGATACTACCAACACCGTTGTTTCACTATCGTCGATACTAATCATGCCTACAACCTCATCGGTCTCGTCATCAAGTGTAATACCACGCACACCGGTTGCGGTGCGGCCCATTGGCCTTACAGTTGATTCATTAAAGCGGATTGCCCTGCCCGATTTAAGCGCCATTACAATTTCGCTGCTGCCGGTGGTTAAGGTTGCTTCCAGTAATGAATCGCCTTCGTTGATGTTGATGGCGTTGATGCCATTTGCACGCGGACGTGAATAAGCCTCCAGAGATGTTTTCTTGATGGTACCTTTACGGGTACACATGATAATGAAGTTATTCTCCAGGTATTCTTTATCCTTAAGACTGATAAGCTTGATGTAAGCCTTAATATTCTCTTCTTTAGGGATATTAATAATATTCTGGATGGCACGGCCTTTAGAAGTACGCGTTCCTTCCGGAATTTCAAATACCCGCAGCCAGTAACATTGACCGGATTCGGTAAAGAACAACATGTAGTTGTGATTGGATGCAACCAGCAAATGCTCAATAAAGTCGGCATCGCGGCTATTGCTGCCGATAGAACCCTTACCACCCCTGCCCTGGCGACGATATTCGGTTAGCGGGGTACGTTTAATATAACCCTCGCGCGATATGGTGATCACCACATCTTCATCCTCAATAAAGTCTTCGGTTTGCATTTCGGCAGATGAATGAACCATTTCGGTCCTGCGCTCATCGCCATATTTTTCTTTAATTTCTAAAAGCTCATCCTTAATGATCTGCATCCTTAAGCCTTCATCAGCTAAAATAGATTTTAAATGCTCAATCAGTTTCATTAAAGCTGCATATTCATCTTTGATCTTATCACGCTCAAGTCCGGTTAACCGGCGAAGTGTCATATCCAAAATAGCGCGGGCCTGCAGATCGCTTAAGCCGAACTGGCTCATCAAACCTTCTCTTGCTTCATCAGGAGTTTGCGAAGCACGTATCAGGCGGATTACCTCATCCAGGTGATCCAATGCGATCAATAAACCTTCTAAAATATGCGCCCGCTTTTCAGCTTCAGATAGCTCAAATTTGGTACGGCGTACAACTACTTCGTGCCTGTGTTCAACAAAGTGATGGATCAGGTCACGCAGGTTAAGCATCATCGGGCGGCCATTAACCAATGCGATGTTGTTAACACTGAATGAGGTTTGTAAGGCGGTGTACTTAAACAAATTGTTTAATACAATGGCTGCGTTGGCATCGCGTTTAATTTCGTAAACAATGCGGATACCTTCCCTGCTCGATTCGTCACGGATGGCCGATATGCCTTCCAGTTTTTTATCATTAACCAACTCGGCGGTACGCTCAATCATTAAAGCCTTATTTACCTGGTAAGGTACTTCGGATACGATGATGCGTTCTCTTTCGCCGTGATGCATTTCAATTTCGGCCCTTGCGCGGATTACTACCCTCCCACGACCTGTTTCCAATGCTTCACGCGGACCCTCGAAGCCGTAAATGATACCACCTGTAGGGAAATCGGGCCCTTTAACGTATTTCATCAATTCGGATACCTCTATCTGGCGGTTATCTATCAATGCCATAGTAGCATCAATAACCTCAGATAAGTTGTGCGGGGCCATATTGGTAGCCATACCTACCGCAATACCCGATGCCCCGTTAACCAACAGGTTAGGGAATTTTGCAGGTAAAACGGTTGGCTCCTGTAACGAGTCGTCGAAGTTTAACTGAAAGTCTATAGTGTCTTTATTGATATCAGCCAGCATTTCTTCGGCCAGCTTTTGCAGGCGTGCCTCGGTATAACGCATTGCCGCAGGTTCATCACCATCAATAGAACCGTAGTTGCCCTGTCCTTCAACCAACAGGTAGCGCAAGCTCCATTCCTGGGCCATACGTACCATGGTATCATAAACAGATTTATCACCATGCGGGTGATACTTACCCATTACCTCCCCCACAATACGGGCAGATTTTTTGTAGGGCTTGTTGTTGTTTAAACCCAGATCGAGCATGCCAAATAAAACACGCCTGTGTACGGGCTTAAGTCCATCGCGAACATCGGGTAATGCCCTGGAAACGATTACCGACATTGAATAATCAATGTAAGCAGATCGCATTTCCTCATCAATATTTATCGAAATTATCCTGTCTTCTTTGTGTGAATTATCGTTTTCTGTTCCTTCGGCCATTTTTATTTATTTGTGGAATCTTCTCTCTATAATTGCCCGTTTAAATTGATTTTTAAACGACCTGCGAAGTTAAGAAAATAGTTGACTAATGTGCCAATTTTGGCAACAATATGCATGCATAATTTATACACACAAGCTAATTTATTAACCTTGCAGGCTAAGTTTATTTGATCTTTACCCAGTGATCTTCAATCTTATTACCATTGGGCAAAATGGTGAATAATTTAAGTGTATCATTACTAATTGCATAGGTGTATTTCACTGTTTTATTGAGTAATTCTGAGGATTGCAGGCTGTAGGTTTGTGTTTCAAAACAAGTATCAGCCTCAAGTTTGTAATCTCCTTTTTCGTACACAACATCCTTCTCTCCTTTTTCTTTTAACACCGCTTTATAATGCGATTCATCATATACGCGTTGTAAAGAATAAGCAGTAGAAGCGCTATCTGTTTTACCATTAACAACACCTCCCCTATATTCCCAGGCGCCTTTCAGCGGAAAATCATCCATGATAAAGGAGCACATGGTACTTATGAGTATAATTGGCAGAATAAGCTTTTTCATAGGTAATGATTTAAACCCAGCTGATCCCTTTTTTTAGCAGCGATAACGTTTTTTCTTCTTCGCTGCCGGGTACCGCCTGGTAGTTATAAACCCATTTGGCTGTAGGCGGCAGGCTCATGAGTATTGATTCGATACGGCCATTTGTTTCGAGGCCAAATTTGGTGCCCGCATCATAAACCAGGTTAAATTCGGCGTAGCGGCTGCGGCGTTGATATTGCCACTGCTGCTGCTCATCGGTAAATGCTTTGTTGCGATTACGGTTAACCAGTTCTGTATACGCGGGAATAAATGACCTGCCCAGGGCCTTTGAAAAATCAAAGATGTTCTCCCAGCTTAATTCGTCATTACCGGTTAACCGGTCGTAAAAAATACCGCCTATCCCCCGTGTTTCGTTTCGGTGTTTGATATAGAAGTAATCATCCGCCCAAAGTTTAAAACGGTGATAAAAATCATGATAATAGCTGTCGCAAACAGCTTTTAAATTGGCGTGAAAGAAACGGGCATCTTCCTCAATAACGTAATGCGGTGTAAGATCGATACCTCCGCCAAACCATCTTATTGGTTTTTCGGCACCGCCAAAAGAAGATGGCATCTCGAAATACCTGATGTTCATATGGATGATGGGAACCAGAGGGTGGTTTGGGTGGATCACTATAGATACCCCGGTAGCAAAAAAATCGTCTGATTCTACCTGCAGCGCCCTTTTCATGGTATCGGGTAACTGACCATGTACAGCCGAAAAGTTTACCCCGCCCTTTTCAAAAATATTTCCATTTTGGATTACGCGTGTACGGCCCCCGCCGCCGCTTTCCCTTTCCCAGTTCTCTTCTTCAAACTTGGCCTGTCCGTCGGTTAGTTCAAGCGCCGCACATATCTCATCCTGTATCTGTTTGTAATCAGCGGCTATTTGTTCTTTGCTTATCATTAATGCAAATGTAATTTAATTTGAGAATTTGAAGATTTGGCAATTTGAAAATGTAAATAGCGTCAATAATTACCAAATCTTCAAATTAACTTATCTCCACATAATCAAGGTCTTTACCAAAGGTTTCCTTTAGCTGGCTTAACGAAAATAATGCAATGAGTGTAAGGATGCCCATCATGATATAACCACTGGTTACCATGCCATAGCTTTTTACAAAGGCTGCAAAAGCCATATTAATTGGAATTAAAGATCCCCTTACAAAGTTTGGAACTGTAGTGGTAACTGTTGAACGGATGTTGGTGCCAAATTGCTCGGCTGCAATGGTAACAAATGTTGCCCAGTAGCCAACAGAACAGCCCATGAAAAAGCAGAGCCACACAAACCGGGCATTGGTTAAATCTTTTGAGCTTAAATAAAATATAACGCTCACCACCGATAACAATAAAAATACCACCATTGTAAGTTTTCTTGATTTGGTGATCTGGGCAAGCAGCCCGGCAAAAATATCACCAATGGCTATGCCAATGTATGTGTATAAAACCCCATCGGCAGCGCTTAAGGCTTCTTTTGCTCCCAGGGCTTTGCCAAACTCAGGCGATAAGGTAACCAATACCCCCACCACATACCATAATGGCGCCCCGATAAGGATACAATAAATGTATTTTTTAAACTTATCCCAACTGCCAAATAACATAAAGAAGTTTCCTTTTGATACTTTGCTTTGCTCAATGTTTTTAAACATACCCGATTCAAAAGTTCCTATCCTTAACAGTAACAAAAGTATGCCAAGCCCCCCACCTACTTTATAGGCATTTTGCCAGCCATGTTTAGCAACCATTACAGCTGCAGCCGCGCCAAATAAACCAATTACCGCAACAATCATTGTTCCGTATCCGCGTTTTTCTTTACTCAATGTTTCGCTTACCAGGGTAATGCCTGCGCCAAGTTCGCCGGCAAGGCCAATACCTGCAATAAACCTAACCAATGCATAGGTGTTTACATCGTGCACGTAAGCATTAGCAAAATTGGCTATTGAGTATAAAAGAATGGAACCAAACAGCACTTTAATACGGCCCAGCTTATCGCCAATTACACCCCACAAAATGCCGCCCAATAAAAGGCCAAACATCTGCACGTTGATGATAAACACGCCCTTAGGTAATACATCTGCCGCAGAAACGCCAATATCCAGCAAGCTGGCTTTACGTACTATCGAAAAAACTAAAAGATCATAGATGTCAACAAAATAGCCAAGGGAAGCCACAAGAACAAGGAATATCATATTTCTTGTAGCTTTGGAAGCGGTAATATTGGTAGAAGCGGTAACATTAGTCATAGTTATATAGTTGATTGGCTAAAGTAGCAGAATTATATATAATCAAAAAAAATAGCACAAAAAAAACCTCTGTGGTTGCAGAGGTCTGYTGTGAAGACTTTGGTTAATTATGCTTTTTTAACATTTACTGCCTGTAATCCTTTTCGGCCTTCTTCCACTTCGTAAGTAACGCTATCATTATCTTTAATGGCATTTACGCCGCCCTGTACATCCTTAAAGTGTACAAAAAGATCCTTACCATCATCGGTAACAATAAAGCCATATCCTTTTTGTGTGTTAAACCATTTTACTTTTCCAGTTTTCATAATTATAATTAGTATTAAAAATTTTTGTTATATAGATTAAAAACTAAAGCCAAACTGAAAATAAAATGGTTTTAATGTTCAGACGGAATAGATAACCCTATCTTTTTCAAATATATAAAATAATTAATAAACCAAATAAAATTATTTATTTGGTTGCGGAGTAATCCTTAAATAGGGTTTTATGGCAGTATAACCCTTTGGAAATTTGGCCGGGATGTCTTCAGTTTTAATTGCAGGCACTACAACTACGTCCTCGCCATCCTTCCAATCAACCGGTGTGGCTACCCCGTAGTTCGCGGTTAATTGCAATGAATCTATCACCCTTAAAATTTCCTGGAAATTGCGGCCTGTTGATGCCGGGTAAGTGATGATCAGCTTTACAGCCTTATCAGGGCCAATGATGAATAATGAGCGCACGGTTGCATTTACTGATGCGTTTGGATGGATCATATCATAAGCTTCAGAAATTTTGCGGTCTTCATCAGCAATTATCGGGAAGTTTACCTCCACTCCCTGCGTTTCATTGATATCATTTATCCAGCCGGTGTGTGAATCAAGTGAATCAACACTAAGGGCCAGTACTTTTACGTTACGTTTTGTAAATTCATCTTTTAACGCTGCGGTTCTGCCAAGTTCGGTTGTGCAAACCGGTGTATAATCGCCTGGGTGCGAAAACAATACACCCCAGCTGTCGCCAAGGTATTCGTAAAAATCGATGTCTCCGGCAGAAGTTTTTGCTTTAAAATTGGGGGCTTTATCGCCTAATCGTAAACTCATGATTTGTGTGATTTATAGTAGATTAAAGACTACTAAGTTAATATACATTGTTTGATAAATCAAAATTAAACAGAAATTATAACGCAATTTACGCCAACATTACACAAGCAATGTTGTTGAACACTTGAACAAGCTAAAAGCAATATTATTAATGGAACGACATACCTACGATACCGGAATAATTGGAAACTGCGCATTTTTAGCGCATATACATAAAAATACAAATGTGGAGTGGCTGTGCTGGCCCCGGTTCGATAGTACTTTCATCTTCGGTGGATTACTGGATAAAAAGAAAGGCGGCCAGTTTTCAATTCTGCCCGACGGGGAATTTACTTCACATCAATATTACTTGGAAAATACCAACGTTTTAATTACCGAAATAAGCCCTGCCAGCGGCGGCAAATACCGTGTAACCGATTTTGCACCCCGTTTTTACCAGCATCAGCGCTACTATAAACCCTTGATGCTGTTTAGAAAGATTGAAGCTATTGAGGGTTCGCCAAGGGTAAAGGTTAAATGCGAACCTGTATCTGAATATGGTGCTGTAAAATTAACCGTTAATCGCGGCAGTAACCATATACAATATCTCGGCGGAGAAGAAAATATAAGGCTTACAACCAATATACCCATCAGTTATGTGTTTGATGAGCAGCCATTTGTACTTAACGAGATAAAATACCTCGCACTTACTTATGGCGAACCCCTGGAAGCGCCATTGATAACTACCACAGAACGCTTTTTAGCAGAAACCATCCAATACTGGCGCACATGGATCAAGCACTCATCCATAGCCGGGTATTACCAGCCTTTTGTAATTCGTTCGGGGTTGGCGCTTAAAATACACCAGTTTGAAGATACGGGAGCAATTATAGCTGCAAGTACTACCAGCTTGCCCGAATCGCCGGGAAGCGGCCGTAACTGGGACTACCGCTATTGCTGGCTGCGCGATACCTATTATGTTATAACCGCACTCAATCACATTGGGCATTTTGAGGAAATGGAAAAATACTTTGGCTATGTAACAGATATTTCTTTTTCTGATGAACAGCGCTACCAGCCGCTTTATGGAATAACGGGCAAAAAGGACCTGGTTGAGCATATACTGACCGATTTGGACGGTTACATGGGCAACCAGCCGGTACGCATAGGCAACCAGGCATCAGAGCATATACAAAATGATATTTACGGACAGGTGATGATCTCTATGCTCCCGCTATATACAGATCATCGCTTTGTTTTTTCGGAGCGAAAAGATTCAGTGAAATGGATCGAATCGCTGCTTAATAAAATTGAACGCACTATAGACGAAAAAGATGCCGGCATCTGGGAGTTCAGGAACATGGCCAATATACATTGTTACAGCAACCTGTTCCAGTGGGCAGGTGCATCGGCAGCAGAAAAAATGGCGCGTACTATTGATAATAAAGAACTGATTGATAAAGCCATATCATTAAAAGGCCGCGCCGCCGCGCACATTGAAAGCTGTTATGATCCTGTCAGGAAGGTATACACCAATTCGGCAGGGAGTTCAAATCTTGATGCCAGTACGCTGCAGTTAATTATGATGAATTACCTCGATCCTGAATCTCAAAGAGCAAAAGATCATTTACTTGCATTAGAAAAAGAGCTAAAAACACCTAATGGGTTATTTTACAGGTATTTATATAAAGATGATTTTGGTAAACCCAAAACAACCTTCCTGATATGCGCATTTTGGTATGTAGAAGCCCTGGCCAGCGTTGGGCGTATTGACGATGCACAACGTGAGTTTGCCAACCTGTTGCAATACTCCAATCACCTGTTGCTGTTTAGTGAAGATGTAGACGAAAACGATGGCAGCCAATGGGGCAATTTCCCACAGGCCTATAGCCATGTAGGTTTAATGAACGCGGCATACCGTATAGCTATTAAGCTGGACAGGCCGATATTCTTGTAGTTCTATGTTGTTGGAAAGTTGGAAAGTTAAAACGTTGTAAAGTTGAGGGGGCGAACATTGTTGTAAAGTTTGAATGTTGTAAAATTAGAAAGTTGTGATAAGGTTGTAAAGTTGGAATGTTGAAACGTTATAATTTAACATTCCAACCTTTCAACATTCTAACCTTTCAACTTACTTCTACCCCAACGTGCTTAGTAAAACTTGTAAGCAGGTTGCGTACCTCCTGCGGGTTGCGCAGGTAAAACTTAGCTGCGGATAAGTTACTTCCAACTTTAATGGTTATAGCGCTATCTGGCAGTGCTTTAAAGATATCCTCATCGGTATGATCATCACCAAAGGCAATAATAAAATCATAGTCTTTGCCTTCTGTAAGCGTTAAGGCGGCTTTGCCTTTGTTAATATCCATATTCTTAATTTCCAATACCTTATCGCCCGGAAGTAACTGTAAGCCCTTATCGCTGGCAAGGTATTTAAGATTATTCATTAATTCGCCCGCTCTAAGCTCGCCTAAGCCAGCCGGGGCCTTGCGATAGTGCCACACCAGTGAGTATGTTTTTTCTTCGATGAACGAACCCGGAGTGCGGTCTACATAGGTTTCCAGGATGGGGTAAATATCTTGTTTCCACTGATCTGACAGACCTCCGATTTTATGCCATGACGTGCCTTGCTGCTTAAACCAGGAGCCATGTTCGGCAATCAGGTAAATATTGGCAAGGCTAAACCATTCGTCAAGATTTTGGTGCTTGCGGCCGCTTATCAATACTACCTGGTTAGCGGGGTCTTCGGTAAGTTTATTAATAATGTTATAAAGCTCCGCATCCGGACTTGCCTGCTCGATGTTTGATTTAAAACCTACCAGCGTGCCATCATAATCTAAAAATATAATCCGTTTTTTGGTTTTGATATAACGGTTAATGATAGACTGCTCGGTTGAATTGCTCACGTGCCTGGCCTGCAAAGATCGTTGCATCAGTTTTACTTCTTTCAGCCGATCCATAAATATTTTAACCCAGTGCGAAACATTAAATTTGGTAACCAGTTGTCGCATTGGTATCATGCGTTTCCGCTGTTCATCCAAAGGCATGTTGATAGCCTGCACTATGGCCCGGCAAACCTCGCCGGTGTTGTTGGGGTTCACAATTATAGCATCAATTAACTCTTTAGATGAACCTGCCATCTCGCTCATAATTAATACACCATCGTCATTTATACGGCTGGCTACATACTCCTTGCTTACCAGGTTCATGCCATCCCTCATAGGAGTTATTAAACAAACATCGGCGGTGTAATACAAGGCCGAAAGCATCTCGATCGGGAACGAACGGTAGTAATAATGTATAGGGCTCCAGTCCATTGTGCGGTAAATGGAGTTGATATTACCTACCTTTTTATCTATCTCATCACGCAGGTGTGCATACTGCGGTACTGTATCCCGCGAGGGTACCACAATCATATACAATGCTATCTTTTCAATACATTCCGGGTGTAATTGCAGCAATAATTCAAAAGCCTGCAAACGTTGAAGTATGCCTTTGCTATAATCGAGCCTATCGACAGACAGAATGAGCTTAATGTCTTTAAAATTATTTTTTAACAGCTCAATCTGGTGCTGTACATCTTCCTGCAACGGTAACGAAGCATATTTCCGTTCATCTATCCCCATCGGGAATGATTCTATAACAATTGACCGTTCGCCTGTTGTGATAATGTTTGATGACGAGGTTACCGGCAAAATGCGGGTTGTTGCACCCAAAAAATGGCGCACATCATCAAACGTATGAAAACCAATCAGGTCCGCGCCAAGCATTCCATCCAGCAATTCCGACCGCCACGGTATCAATCTGAACATTTCATGCGATGGAAATGGAATATGCAGAAAAAATCCTATGGAAACATCGGGCAATTCGCTCCTAACCAGGGCTGGCAACAGCAATAGCTGGTAATCATGAATCCAGATCACGTCGCCAGGCTCGGCAATACTTAAAATTACATCCCTGAACTTTTTATTAACGGCCTGGTAATAATCCCAATTAGATTGCTTGTAATTGGCATAGGTTGAGGCATAGTAATGAAAAACCGGCCATAAAACCTCGTTTGAAAAACCTTCGTAATATTGGTTGATCTCTTCCTGGTCAAGAAACACAGGGATAAGACTTAATTCTTTTAACTGATGTGTAACCTTATCMTTATCCTGCTGTTCGGCAATTTCAAYTCCCGGCCAGCCAATCCACACATTATCATCTTGTTTGTATATTGAACCTAAACCGGTTGCAAGCCCCCCCTCGCTTGATGATAAATTATATTCGTCATCAATTTTAGAAATTTTTACAGGTAAGCGGTTAGATACAATGATAGTCTTTGGCATAATACTTATTAATATTTATTACTTGATGTTTTATAAAGGTGTAAACAGCCATATTTGTTTGCTAAAAGGGAAGAATTACAATATTTGTAAAACAAAAAAGCCGTCCAGATATTTCTGAACGGCTAATATTAAAGCGATTTCCGGGTGATTATTTCACTTGTTGAAAAAATTCAAGGTTAGCTTGTTGAGTTATTCTTACAAGTACCTCGTGAGCATCATTTTTCAAATCAACGAAGTATGAAGTAGCTTCGATGTTAGGGTTTACATCAGTATTAGCCTGGTAAACAATAACTTCGCCAATTTGGTAACCAGCATAGTCTTTGTTGATTTGTTTCATTGTTTTAGCAGGGATAGCTTTAGAGTCAACACGTTGTGTAACACCAAGGTACTCGCCGCTAAGGTTATAAAACGCGGTTTTTCTAACGCCATCAACAGTGAAAGTTGCTTTCTGGCAGTTTTTTGTTACTGTCCAGTTTACATCTTTTGCATCAGCAAAATCAACTGTGAAACCATGTAAGGCTACGTAAGAAACGTTTGTGCCTCCATCTACTCTTTTACCACCATCGGCAGCAAATACATTAACACTTAATAAAGCGGCAATTGCGGTTGTTAAAAATATCTTTTTCATGTATGTTTAAATTTTAAATCCATAACAAAAGTATAGGAATGTTATCAACTTGGCAAATAAAATTTAACTTTTATGAATATTTGATAATAACAGTCAATTTGACGTATAAAATTTAGATTTTCGCAAATCACTTAGTGTATATTTTACAATATCTTAAACAAAAAAGCATACGAAAAATCGGTTTAGCAAATCAAAAACAGATTTATTTACCTGCTGTTACCATCAAATTAACCATTATCTGCAAATCCGGGATATAAAGTCATGCCGCCATCCATAAAAATGGTTGCTCCAGTAATGTAATCGGCCTCATCCGATGCCAGCCAGGCGGCCAGTTTACCAATATCATCTGGTTTACCTATCCTGTTATAAGGTATCAGGGTAAGTAGTTTATCTAAAGCTTCGGGCGTTTCCCAGGCAGATTTATTGATGGGGGTTTGAATGGCGCCCGGCCCTATACCAACAACCCTTATTTTATGAGGAGCCAGTTCCTGCGCTATACTTTTCATGAACATGCTGATGCCTCCCTTGCTTGCCGCATAATTAACGTGCCCGGCCCAGGGAATTACTTCATGCACACTGCTCATACAAATGATCTTTCCGGCTGCCCTGCTCCTGTCTTCAACTACTCCCCTGCGGATGAACTCCTTAGCAGCCTCGCGCGAGCATAAAAACTGCCCGGTTAAGTTAATGCTGATCACTTTATTCCAGTCGTCTAAAGTCATATCCACAAATTTGGAATCCTTTTGCAACCCGGCATTATTTACCAGGATATCAATAGTGCCATAATGCTCAAACATTTGCGCAAACATGGCTTTTACTTCTTCTTCATGGCTTACATCAGCCCGAACAGCAAAGGCTTCACCGCCGGCAGCTTTTATTTGGCTTACTACTTCTTCGGCAGCATCATGATTATGGGCGTAATTGATTAACACTTTGGCGCCGGCAGCAGCCAAAGCTATGGCAACACCCTTACCTATTCCGCTATCGGAACCGGTTATTAACGCCGCCTGGTTTTTTAATGATGGAGTATGGTTCATTTAACAACAGATTTAATTGTTCAATATAACCAATGAAATTTGCAGAATAATGTTTTAAGACGATTAAGGGATTAAGAAGGATTTATTCTTGCAATTAAATTTCTGAACCGGAATTTGTCGAATTCATCAAATTAATAGAATTTTAACTTCAAAGGCAAATTCGGTAAATTCCTAAATTTGACAAATTCCGGTTCAGACAAAAATCCTGCCTAATCCTGCAATTGCGTTATCAGATCCAGGAACATAAACAATGCCTTCTTCTTATCCTCGGTTAATTCAAAATCTATCTTCACCATCAGGTAATCCATAATATCAAAATCATCGCGCATGGCGATTTCTTTGAATAGTTCATGACGATGGTCGAGGCCGTATTTGAGGGCGGCGTTAAACTCATCCATAAATTCCTGCGGGATGGGTTTGTTGGCTATCCAGCCGGCAAACATAAATGGAAGGCCGGTAAACTTTTGCCACTCTTCGGCAAGATCATATGCGTATTTATACTTTTCTTTTTTACCAAAGGTACGGTCGCCTATTTGAACAAAAGCAGTATTGGCTTCGGTTGATAAACCATAGCAGGGTGTGTCATTAACCAACTCCGGGTTAATCTTCCAAAAGTTTTTGAGCAGCACAAGGGCCAGATTATTTGATGATCGCGATTCAGGATCAAGCTGCAGATATTTGATATCCTCAACAGCACAATTACTAAAAATAAAAACCGAGTTTACGGCGCCTACAGCACCGATGCAATAGTTGGATACGATTTCCCATTGCGGCAGGTTTAAGGTAGCTGCCACAGGGATGAGGCCGATATCCACTACATCATCTATGAGTTTTTGGGCACAGACTGAGGGCATGTCCAGACTTAGTTCTATTTTATCTATGAATCCTGTTTGTTGTAAACCGTATATAAAGGGCTTGGTATTGGTATAGCTAACTGCTGATATTCTGATCTTTTTCACAAGAAACGCTTTCAGGAATGTTTTAAATGTTCGGCATTATTAAAATCGATGATCGCGAACGTGCTGCCATCATAAGCAACTTTGTACAGCACCAGGTTTTGGTGAGGGAAGCAATCCATTTCGGTTAATGGCTTGCCGGTTAAAATACAAAGCAATAAACGCATGGCACGACCATGCATGCAAATCAGTACCGTTTTTTCTTCAGGGTGACTCATAATAAGCTGCATAGCTTCCCGCTGGCGTACCGCTACCTCATTGGGGCTTTCACCGCCTTCAAACTTACTGTCTAAACGGCCATCCATCCAGTCGCGCATGATCTGTAAAAATACCGACCGGTTTTCGATAGTGCTTGGCTGCCCTTCATGGATACCCCAGGCCAGCTCATCTAAACCGGATAGCTTTTCGTACGGGATACCAAGGTCGATAAAGGATTGAACGCTTTGCTGGGTACGCTTTAACGCTGATACATAGATTTTATCAAAAGCAACATCTTTATAAGCCTCGTAAAACTGACGGGCTTGTTTGCGCCCCTCATCATTCAAATCGGTGTTCATACCACGGCCCTGTACAATTCCTTGCCGGTTAAGCTCTGTTTGGCCGTGACGTACTATATATAAAGTTTTTTCTATCATTCTTTTTTTAAGCTAAAAGCTTAAGGCCTAAAGCAAAAAGCCCTTTTCTAATCAATTGAAGCTTTTTGCCTTCTGCTTTCTGCTTTGGGCCTTCGGCTTTCAGCTTTTACCTAATTAATTACCGGCAGTTTGTAGTATTGTGGCTTGGGCTGAGTTTCCGGGAATTCAAAATCCTTGTAATCGGTAACTACATTATAAAGCGTGTCGCGCTCTATGGGGTGCCTGCCTACATTTTTTATCAGCTCCACCAATTGTTTGGTGCTCATGCCGGGGTGCTGCTCTTCGGCGCCTGCCATGGAGTAAATCTTTGTAGTATCATCAAGGGTGCCATCAATATCATCGACACCAAAATTAAGAGAAAGCTGCGCAGTAGTGCGGCTGATCATTGCCCAGTAAGCTTTAATATGATCAAAATTATCCAGGTAGATGCGGGCTATGGCATAATTTCGCAAATCCTCAATTACGCTCGATTCGGGCACGTGCGACATCTGGTTATCCTGGTTGCGGAATTTTAAAGGGATAAACGTTTGGAAACCACCTGTTTTATCCTGTAGTTGCCGTAACTGTTCCATATGGTCAACACGGTGATGGAATTTCTCGATATGACCATACAGCATAGTAGCATTTGAGCGCCCTCCCAGTTTATGCCATTCTTCATGGATAGCCAGCCACTGGTCGCCGGTACATTTATCTTTCGAAATCAGTTCACGAACTTCCGGGTGAAAGATCTCGGCGCCGCCGCCCGGTATCGAACCTAAGCCTGCCTCATACATCAGGCGCATGCCCGTTGCGTAGTCTATTTTAGCTTTCTTAAATATATAATGGTATTCAACAGGTGTCAGCGCTTTAATGTGCAGCCCGGGACGATGATCCCTGATTCTGTTAAAAAGTTCCTGGTAAAAAGGCACATCGTATTGCGGCAATACACCGCCTACAATATGAACTTCGGTTACCGGTTCATCATCGTATTTGGTAACCATGTTAAACATCTCGTCCATGGTATACTCCCAGCCCTCTGACTTTTGTTTCAGCAGGCGCGAGTATGAACAAAATTTACAATCGTAAACACAAAGATTGGTAGGCTCTATATGGAAATTACGATTGAAATAAGTTTTATCGCCATGGCGTTTTTCGCGGATGTAGTTGGCCAAAACGCCCAGGTAACCCAGGTCGCCCTGTTCATATAATGTAACACCTTCATCAAAGGTTATCCGTTCGCTGCGTTGTACTTTCCCGGCAATGTGCTTTAAATCAGCAGGCAGATCCGGATTTTGTAATAATAACTGTAAATTATTTTCAGCCTCCATTAAAAAAACTTTGTACAAATGTACTAAAAAAGCAGAAAGCTCAAGGCGGAAAGCTTAAAGCGCAAGTCATTCTTGACAATCAGATTATGAGCGGAAAGAAGCCTAAGACAGATAGCCATATTTCAAAAAGCTTTATGCCTTGAGCTTTTGGCTTTTAGCTTACAAGGCTGTTATCGTTGTAATGGTAACTCCGTTAAAGCAATCGTCCTGGCAGCCATGAGGCACATAACCACAGTTTGATATTAAACCATTGTTTTTTGCTTCAAATATAATGTCGTTGCTTTTTGCATCAACTTTAAGCCATTCGGTGCGCGCTTTTAAGTATACGCCATCAATGGTAAGGGCGATGCCGGCATCATTAGGATGTGTATTTATAGTAGCGGCATCTTCATGCCAGGTTTTAACTGTGTCGGTTTTGTTAGTACCATCATTGCGTGATTGTATCCGGATGTAATTGCGCGATACAACTTTGCCATTACTAACGCCTGTTTTGATGCTAACACCAAAACCTGTCCACGAGCCAAAACTTGTGGTGTACGAATAGGAATTTTTTGCACTGCTTTTAAAGCTTAACCACGCTTTATAACTGGTATCATATTCGCTTTGTTTGGCAATGTTTTCTTTTTGGCAGCCTGAGGCCGTTAGTACAATGATAATGGTAAGCAGGTACAGGTTTTTCATAGGTGTTTTTTAATAATTACGTGATATTTACGCCTGTCGCTACAGTAAATCACAAATAATCTTATTTACTTTGATTTATACCATATACAAAATGAAAACTGAAACTATAGCCATACACGCGGGTAACCATATTGATGGATCATCAAGAGCTGTGATACAGCCTATTGTTATGTCTACCACGTTTGAGCGTGGTATGGATGGCGACTTTCCGGGAGGGCATATCTATAGCCGGTCATCAAACCCCAACCGCTCGTTACTGGAGAATGTGATAGCCCAATTAGAAGGTGGTGTTGATGCTGCTTCATTTTCATCAGGCAATGCCGCTGGCATGGCCGTATTTCAATCACTTAAACCGGGTACCCATATTATTTGTCCCGATGATATGTATCACGGCCTGCGCAACCAGCTTAAAAACCTGTTTGCCGGTATATTAACTTTCGATTTTATTGATGTTAACGATAGTGAAGTATTATTGCAGCACATTAAGCCCGAAACCGGTGTAATCTGGATAGAAACACCGTCAAATCCGCTGCTCAAAATTACTGATGTTAAAAAGGTGGCAGCTATCGCGAAAGCAAAAAACCTCAAAGTTGTTGTTGACAATACATTCGCAACACCGATATGCCAGCAGCCATTAGCCTTAGGTGCCGATATGGTAATGCATTCGGCAACAAAATACTTTGGCGGGCATAGCGACCTGATGGGCGGAGCGTTAATTACCGCCGAAAAAAGCGATTGGTGGGCAAAAATACGCCAGGTGCAGGAAATGGGTGGTGCTATCCCCTCTCCAACCGACTGCTTTTGGCTGGTGCGCAGCATTAAAACCCTGCCATACCGTGTTAAAGCACATGTAAACAATGCGCAGTTATTAGCTGAATTTCTAGAGTATCACCCCAAAGTAGAAAAGGTTTTATATCCCGGTTTAACATCGCATCCGCAGCATGAAATTGCTAAAGACCAAATGCTTGCCTTTGGTGGAATGCTATCCTTTATAGTTAAGGGCGATGAAAACGATACCCACAACATCATCAACAAGCTAAAAATATTTACCAGGGCAACCAGCCTTGGCGGTGTGGAAAGTTTGATAGAGCACCGTGCAACCATGGAAGGCCCCGATACTAAAACACCGTTTAACTTATTACGGGTATCGGTTGGGCTGGAACATATTGATGATTTAGTGGCCGATTTGGAGCAGGCTTTGAATGGATAAAGGATGAAAAGACGGAGGAGCAAGGACAGAAATGCCATGTGTTCTTGCTCCTTTGCCCAGCAGTCTTTAATCTAAATAAAAATTTAATTTGGTATTTAAATAAATATCCGCTTATCTTTGGAACATTATTTGGTAGCGATACCACTATAGTCGATCAATTCTCCGCATAGTTCGGGTATTGATTTATAAAGAAGCGGCGAGAGATCAGGCTCAATGACCCGCTGGCAACCCTTCAATTTTGAAGAAGGTGCCAATTCCTGTCCCGGCAAATAACACCGGGGAATATAAATTTATAACCATGAAAAGTTTAATTAAAATTACTACAGGCAACATTTTTAATACCCAAAACGGTAACATACAACCTATTAGCTTAAATAGCGGTATTTGTATGTGTTGCTGCTGTTGATGCTTTAATGCGTTTCTTTTTCAATCCCTGAAAATATACGTGTTGTAAAACTGGTAAACAATTTATCAGCTTGCTAAAATCCATTCAAACATCAAAAATTTAATTATAACCTTCAAAAACTTAAAACTATGTCTGCCTTAAAATTCGAAACCTTACAACTACACGCTGGCCAGGAAGTTGACCCAACTACAGGTGCGCGCGCCGTACCGCTTTACCAAACTACATCTTACGTATTTAAAAGCGCCGAGCATGGTGCAAACCTGTTCGCCTTAAAGGAGTTTGGCAACATTTATACCCGATTAATGAACCCCACTACCGATGTGTTTGAAAAACGTATAGCGGCTTTAGAGGGTGGTATTGCAGGATTAGCTACGGCATCGGGCCAGGCAGCACAATTCATTGCATTAAATAATATATTACAGGTTGGCGACAACTTTGTTACCTCGCCATTTTTATATGGCGGTACTTATAACCAGTTTAAGGTAGCCTTTAAGCGCTTAGGCATCGAGGCGCGTTTTGCCAAAGATGATACTGCCGAAAGTATTGAAGCCCTCATCGATGGTAAAACCAAAGCCATCTTCCTGGAAACCATAGGTAACCCCGGCTTTACCATTGCCGATTTTGATAAGGTAGGCGCTCTCGCTAAAAAGCACGATCTGCCTTTAATAGTTGATAATACTTTTGGAGCAGGCGGGTATCTGTTTCGCCCGTTGGAGCATGGCGCAAGTGTGGTGGTACAATCAACCACCAAATGGATAGGTGGTCATGGAACCAGCATTGGCGGTGCAATAGTTGATGGCGGTACTTATAACTGGGCCAATGGCAAGTTTCCGCAGTTTACAGAGCCGTCTGAAGGTTACCACGGTTTGGTATTTGCCGATGTATTTGGCATTGGCGGCCCGTTTGGTAACATTCAGTTTATAATACGTGCCCGTGTGGAAGGCCTTAGAGATTTTGGCCCTTCGCAATCACCATTTAATTCATGGTTGAATATCCAGGGATTAGAAACCCTTTCATTGCGTGTACAGCGCCATGTAGATAACACACTGGAGCTTGCCAAATGGCTCGACCAGCATCCCCAGGTAGCAACAGTTAACTATCCGGGACTGGAATCATCGCCCTACCATGAACTGGCTAAAAAATACCTTAAAAATGGTTTTGGAGCGGTGTTATCCTTTGAGATAGACGGTGATAAAGAAGATGCCGGTAAACTAATTGATAATCTTAAACTGGTAAGTCATTTAGCTAATGTTGGCGACGCAAAAACATTGATCATTCAGCCATCGGCAACTACGCATCAGCAGCTTTCTGATGAGGAACAGTTATCGGCAGGTGTAAGGCCTAATTCGTTACGCGTTGCTGTGGGTATTGAGCATATTGATGATATTAAAGCAGATTTTGAACAGGCATTTGCCAAAATAAAAAGGGCATCGGCCCAATTAGTATAGTATAGTTTTTTTTAAGTGATATAGTAAAGTTGTTATGGGCTGCGGCTGACAATAAAATCAGCTGCACCCGCGATAACAAGACAAAAGAATGAACACAGAAATATTTAAGTACACTCAACCATTCGGCCTTGAATCCGGTGAGGAATTACATGAACTGGAGATAGGCTTTCATACTTATGGCAGGCTTAACAAAGCAAAAGATAATGTGGTATGGGTATGCCATGCCCTAACCGCTAATTCGGATGTTTATGATTGGTGGAAAGGTTTTGTAGGCACAGGTAATAAATTTAATGCCGAAGAGCATTTTATAGTATGCGCCAATATCCTGGGTTCGCCTTATGGCACAACCAACCCTTTAAGTATTAACCCGGCAAACGGGCAGCCTTATTTACAGGCTTTTCCGCAGTTTACTATCAGGGATATTATAAAAGCACATCAGCTTTTGGCAGATCATTTGGGGATAGGTAATATCCATATCCTTATTGGTGGCTCATTAGGCGGCCAGCAAGCTATTGAATGGGGAATTATTGAGCCCGAGCGGATTAAAAATTTGATACTGATAGCAACCAATGCCCGCCATTCTCCGTGGGGAGTAGCATTTAACGAATCACAGCGTTTGGCATTAAGTGCCGATCCTACTTTTCATAATAACACTGTTGATGGTGGCCTCAATGGTTTGAAAGCCGCGCGCAGCATTGCCCTGCTCTCCTACCGTACTTATAAAACATATGGCATAACTCAACAGGAAGAAACGGATGCCAAAACAGATGATTTTAAGGCCTCTACCTACCAGGCTTATCAGGGCCAAAAGTTAGTAAACCGCTTTAATGCGTATAGCTACTGGTATTTAACCAAAGTTATGGATTCGCATAATGTGGGCCGTGGCCGTAATGGTGTTGAAAAGGCGCTAAGCCTTATCAAAGCGCGTACACTGGTTATCGGCATAAAATCAGATGTGTTATTTCCCATTGAGGAGCAGGAATACCTGTTCAGGCATATTCCTAAATCGGCCTTTGCCGAACTGGATTCGTTTTATGGCCACGATGGATTTTTAATTGAAACAGAAGCATTGACAAATATTATCACATCGTTTTTTAAAACCGATGTAAAAGGAAAAATTATAGAATTGCAACGTACAGCGTAATGAGTAAAAAGTTAAGTATTGGATTATTTGGATTTGGAGTAGTTGGGCAGGGATTATATGATATCATCAAAACTAAAAATTTAAACATCGAAATAGTAAAATTCGCTATAAAAGACCCGCATAAAAAGCGCACATTACCGGCAGAATTTTTTACCACTGATAAAAATGAATTGCTCGACAACCCGGAGATAAACACCATTGTTGAGCTGATAAACGATACCGAAGCCGCTTTCGAAATTGTTTCAAGAGCCTTAAGCAGCGGAAAAAATGTAGTATCGGCAAGTAAAAAAATGATCGCGCTGCATTTGGAAGAATTAATAGAGCTTCAACATAAATATGGAACTTCCCTCCTATATGAAGGCGCGGTTTGCGGTAGCATCCCCATCATTCGCAACCTGGAGGAGTATTATGACAACGAATTGCTGCACTCTATAAGCGGTATTTTTAACGGATCATCAAACTACATACTTTCAAAAGGATTTATTGAAGGTTTGGATTATGACAGCGCCCTGAAACAAGCGCAGGACCTTGGCTTCGCCGAAACCGATCCAACAAGTGATGTTGGTGGTTTTGATGCCAAATACAAGCTGGTTATTGCCGCCGCGCATGCTTACGGAGTTGTTATTCCACCACACAAGGTTTTCAATTTAGGGATTCAAAACCTGGCAGCGCAGGACCTGCAATATGCCCGCGAAAAAAACCTGAAGATTAAATTAGTTCCTGTAGCTAAGGAACTGGATGAGCGAAACGTAGCCCTGTTTGTATTACCAAAATTTGTAAATGAAACCGAGTTTTTATACAATGTAGAATATGAATACAACGGTGTAACGGTACAGGCCGCCTTTGCCGACCAGCAATTCTTTTTTGGTAAGGGAGCAGGCGGCCACCCTACCGGCTCGGCGGTATTGTCTGATATAGCAGCATTGCGTTATAGCTATCAGTATGAGTATAAAAAAGCCAAGGAAAAAACAGATCTACAATTCACTAATAATATAGAATTGGACATTTATTTAAGGTATGATGACGAGAGTTTAGTTGATGCATTGCAATTTATACATATTCAGGAACGCTATTATTCAGGTAGTTATAAGTTTGTTATTGGAAAAGTGAATTTGCAAAACCTGGTAGATAATCAAATCCGTATATCCGACAGCAAGGCATTTGTTGCCTTTGCCGGTCAGCTAACGGGTGTTAGCTTAGCAGCGGTATAAACAAACAGTCGAAGTTCTATGCAAATTTTCGTTGTTGTTTAAACAATAAAAAGGCTCCGCACCGGAGTCTTTTTTATTTCTATTTTTTCTTTTAGTATCCCTATTTAGCAAAAAAAACGGCAATACGTTTTCCATAAGCCACAGTCATAATACCAATAAATATTTTTGTTACCGATGATATTACCGAGTTTTGATCGCTAACGCTTGCTAAAGTGTATAAACGGTAAAGCAAATCGGGTAAGGTATTTACAATAAGCAACCCACCTATGATGATCAGGGCTATTTCATAGATCACTTTTCTATCGGCAAACAGTTTTACATTTTCTTTGCTGTCGGCTGTATTGGTTACCAAACGGGTAATAAACCGGGTGCCAATAATTAGGAAAAGAGATAGTGCCAGCATCAGCACAAAGTTTGCAATGTTCAGCCAAAACAAATTCATCTGCTCGCCGGCATGATCGGATGATGAAACAGCGCCAAAACTTTTTAAAAATGTAAAAAAGCCGGGCACTTTAGATAAGTTGGACACCAAAAGGTAAATACCCAGGATTTTTATGGTTATTTCATAAATATCAGCCTTCTTCATTTTTTAATTTATGATATGGTTTATAATGGCAACGAATATAAACAAATACGGCACATATTGAATAGATGATTGCGGAAGAAGCGTAKTCCTTGGGTTTCATTAAAGGAGACAGCGTAATCTCAATCCAAATAATAATGCCTTATCTGTTTTAATTCATGATCGAGCTCATAAACCCAGGGCGTAGCTGTAGGAATTTCCAGTTGGGTTACTTCTTCATCGCTAAGGCAATCAATATATTTTATTAGCGAGCGCAGGCTGTTGCCATGGGCAACCACAATTACCCTTTGGTTATGCCGCAAGGCTTTTATAATAGTTTCATTCCAAAAGGGTAAAACCCTGTCCATTGTTTCGCTTAGATTTTCGGTTAATGGTAATTCACGTTCTGTCAAATGTTTATAACGTAGGTCGTGCCCCGGATATCGCGGATCGTCCTTGGTTATAGCCGGTGGATGTTCATTGGGATCTCGCCTCCATTGTAGCACCTGTTCGGCTCCGTATTTGGCAACGGCTTCATCTTTATTCATGCCTTGCAGGGCGCCATAAAAGCGCTCATTCAGTCGCCATGATTTTTCAACCGGGATCCATAAATGATCAAGCTCCTCCAATACAAAATGCATGGTTTTTATTGATCGCTTTAGGTATGATGTAAAACCGGCGTCAAAATTGTAGCCGTTCTTTTTTAGGATCTGCCCTGCTTTATGGGCTTGCAGGTAACCGTTTTCGGATAAGTCTACATCTTCCCAGCCGGTAAAGCGGTTTTCAAGGTTCCAGGTGCTTTCACCGTGGCGTATCAATACTATTTTTTGCATAGGTATTTACTTAACGCAAATGTAAGCCGCGAGTTGTAAAAAAAATTGTAAAATATTCATAATTCACTTAGCTTGCGTTATAAACCAAACTAATGCTAAACCAATTATGATTCCAACTACACCCGTTCCTGTACCTGTAAAGGATGGTATTGCCAACCCCGCCCCGCTTGGGCTTTGCGCCTTTGGTATGACCACCGTTTTATTAAACATTCATAACGCCGGCTTTTTTGAAATGAACAGTATGATACTGGCCATGGGTATATTTTACGGTGGCCTGGCGCAAGTTATAGCTGGTGTTATTGAAGCTAAAAAGAACAACACCTTTGGGCTAACTGCATTTACATCCTACGGCTTTTTCTGGCTGTCGTTAGTCGGGCTTATTGTTATGCCCAAATTAGGCTGGGCTACAGCTGCTTCAGAAGGTGCCATGTGCGCTTACTTAAGTGTATGGGGTGTTTTTACATTACTGTTGTTTTTTGGCACACTAAAATTAAACAGGGCACTCCAGTTTGTATTTGGATCATTAACTATACTATTTTTTTTATTAGTAGCCGGCGATGCCACCGGAAATGCGACAATTAAACATTTGGCTGGTTATGAAGGCATTATTTGCGGTGCATCTGCCATATATACCGGCATTGCCAATGTGCTTAATGAAGTTTACGGGCGTGTTGTATTACCTATTGGCCCTGTAAAGGTTTAAAATAATGTTGCTAAATTGCGCAGGTGAAAGATTTTAAAAAATACTATAGCATACCGGCAACGCCCGACGAAATTTATATAGCCCTTACCAACCCTATTACCATTGAATTATGGACCGGCGAGGTTGCAGAAATGAGTACCGAACCAGGTTCAGAATTTTCTATGTGGGATGGCAGCATAACCGGTAAAAACCTGGAGTTTGAACCCGGCAAAAAAATTGTGCAGCAATGGTATTTTGAAGGTAAATCTGATGACTCGATAGTAACCATTAAACTGCACCCCGATAAACAGGGTACGTCTGCCGAGTTAAGGCATACAAACATCCCCGATGAGGATTTTGATGATATAACCGAAGGCTGGACCTACAGTTATTTTGGCGGGTTGATTGATTTTTTTGAAGGAGAATAAGGCCTCATCCAAACCCTTTCAAAGGAAAGGGCTTTAAAACACCAAAAGCCACTCAGATCGAGTGGCTTTTGGTGTTTAAGGCATTTATTGACCAGCCTTGATTTGCATGATATTTTAAATTGTAACCGCCGGGTGTACAAACACCTTCGATTTAATATCGGCACCTGCTTTACCAAGCGTTGCCGCTACCGAACAGTATTTATTGAGTGATAATTCAGCAGCACGGGCTGCTTTGTCTTCATCAATATCGCCATATAAATGAAATTCAATATCAATATCCTGCCAAAGTGAGGGTTCTTTACCTGCTTCACGCTCGCCGTTTACTACCATTTTATAATCCTTTACATCCTGTCGTTGTTTTTTAAGTATGCTGATAACGTCAATTGCTGAGCAACCGGCTAGCCCCATTAAAAGCATTTGCATTGGGCGTATACCAAAATCCTGGCCACCGCTTTCGGGGCTGCTATCCATTTTTACAGTATGACCATTGGCATCTACAGCCTCAAAGCCGAAATCGCCATGTACACGTTTAAGTTCTATTGTAGACATAGTGTTATAGTTTATAATAATGCTAAGTTAGATATTAAATTTAGTGTTGCTAATTTAGTGCATCATTATTTACGCTGACATTACCAAAAAAGTTTCATTTAAACTGCATCCTGTCTTTAACCGGTATAACCAATTTTAAACCCGACCATATTTCGTCAACGGCGCAAACTTTTATATCCACGAGCCCAATTTTGATAGCAAAATTCCTGATGACATCTTCGGTAATGTCGGTAACAACTTTTGACGCCTTCTTTGGCCAGGATACCCATATCATGCCATCGGGGTTCATTTGGTTCATTAATTGGGGAAGCATAGTCAAAAATTCATCCTGTTGTTTGGTGAAAAAATGGATCACATCTTTTTTTACTGCCGCTTCATCTACAAAATAAACATCAGTCGGCAAATCCGTAAACAATTGCAGGTAATAATCGGGTGCGTTAAGCAACATTACTTTTGCCGCTGTTTTTATGCCCAGTTTTTTTGYCAACGGAGTACCTGAGTAGCCTGCCATGTTAATTAATTTGTTTGAGGTGGTGCAATAAATGCTCAACGTAATCATTTGCCAGCCACTCGACAGTTTGGAGGTTAGGCTCCTGTTTACTATTATCGCAACGGGCAGTTAACCTTTCTGCAGGATAGTTTTCCCAAACCCTTATTATTTGCCGGTTAAGTAAGGTCCACAAATTAAGCAGATCATTAATATCAGCTTTTTGGTAATGCTGCGCTGCAACCCATTCCACCTGCTCATAAGTAAGTCTGAAATTCTCTTCGTAAGTGCAACGAACAAAACGCTGCAGGTTTATTTGCGCGCTATCAATAAGGTGGCCGATGATCTCCTTTTTTGACCATTTATTGGGCGTGGGTTTGTTTTCCCAATCAAGCTGTTCTGTTTTTATCTGTAGGAAATTATTGATGGCATTGTTTAAAATTGCTGAGGTGGTGGTCATGGTTATGTTTTCAAAATAAGTATTTAAAGATTGTTATTTCATATTAAATTACAAAACCATTAACTTCAAAGCCTTAAACATAGCTAATGGCCCTTAATTATATCTGGATAGCATTTTTCCTTATCGCTTTTGTTGTTGCGCTCGTTAAACTCATTTTTTTGGGCGATGTTGAAGCATTTAAATTATTGGTTGATGGTATTTTCAGTTCCTCAAAATCATCAGTGATGGATATTGCCCTGCCGCTGGTTGGTGCAATGGCTTTTTGGCTGGGTATTTTAAATGTTGGCGAAAAGGCCGGTGCAATTAATTTTCTTTCGCGCATTGTAGGTCCGTTTTTTAGCCGTTTATTTCCCGAAGTTCCTGAGAAACACCCTGCGGTAGGGCAAATGCTGATGAATTTTTCGGCCAACCTGCTGGGGCTCGATAATGCGGCTACCCCTCTTGGATTAAAAGCAATGGGAAGCTTGCAGGAGTTAAACAAAGATAAAGATGTCGCATCTAATGCCCAGATCATGTTCCTGGTGCTGCACACTTCGGGTCTACAGATGTTGCCTGTTACCATAATAGCCCAACGGGCAATTCTGAATGCTAAAGACCCTGCCGATATATTTTTGCCCTGTGTTATAGCAACCTATGTGGCAACGGTAGCTGGCTTATTGGTAGTAGCCGTAAAGCAAAAAATAAACCTGTTTGATAGGGTAATTATAACCTGGCTTGGTGGGGTAACTGCGTTTATAACCCTGGTAGTATGGTATTTTACTACTCACCTATCTAAAGAGGAGATTAGTACTGTATCAAAAGTGGTGAGCAATTTTCTCCTGTTTGCTATTCCTGTCATTTTTATTATGGGTGGATTGATCAAAAAGATCAATGTATTTGATGTTTTTGTTGAAGGTGCCAAAAGCGGATTTGAAACTTCGGTAAAAATTATCCCTTACCTGGTTGCCATGCTGGTAGGCATCAGCGTATTCCGCAGCTGTGGCGCTTTGGATTATATCAATGAAGGCTTACGCTGGGTTTGTACCAAAGCAAGTTTAGATACACGTTTTGTAGACGCCATGCCTGTGGCCTACATGAAACCCCTCAGCGGATCGGGCTCAAAAGCCATGATGATAGATGTAATGAAAACCTTCGGTCCAGATAGTTTTGCCGGACGTTTGGGAAGCATATTCAATGGCTCGGCCGATACTACCTTTTATATTGTTGCGCTATATTTTGGCACAGTAGGTATCAAAAAATCCAGGTATGCTATCCCTGCCGGTTTAATTGCTGATGCGGCGGGAATTGTAACTGCCATCTTCCTGGCTTATTTGTTTTTTGGATAGTTTGTGTCCCGGTTATCTCCAAGGAGTGTCTTATTGCCCGATAATTAATTTTACTAGCATATGTGGACAACTATTTTCCATTTTTACATCTGATACCCAAATAGAAATTCAATTCTTGTAAAAAAAACAATAAATTTTTGTTGATATTTGCTACATTGCTTCGGTTTATTAAACTTTAAGCAATTAAACACCGTAAAAAGGACCGGATGGATAAAATATTTACTAAAAATTTATTTTTTTTAGCCTTATTTAATATAATTTCGTTTAACTCTTTCGCACAAACTATCACTATCGGTAATGTCGATGCTGGTCCATATGCTCCCGGATCAACCATAAGTGTACCTATTCAGGCAAGTGGTAACTGTATTGACGCAAGCAATACTTTTAATCTCTACCTTTCCAGCGCAGGCGGCAGTTTTGCATCGCAGAAACTAATAGGCAAATCAACGGGTAACTATGCAACATTTGTCAACGGAACCATCCCGGCGGGTACGGTGGCCGGTTCAGGTTATTTAGTTAGGGTTGTTGCAACAAGCCCTGCCGTTACAAGTTCTGCTTCTACAGCTATTTCTATAATTGCGGGCACTGGTGTTACAGCAGCTTTAAATTCTCAATCTATTGATGCTAATTTTCCGGAGGTATTTGGATCATGCTCCGGCGCCAATTCTTCACCTTACAATTTTATAAATACATCAACCGCCGGTGCTTCTGTTACAGCAAGCTTTTATAATGAGCTTTCGCAAACAACAGAAGGTGCTGCTAACCAGGATTTTACCAATAACGGTAGCTTTACGGCTAAAGCATCAAACTATACCATTAGTGTTAAAGCCGTAAAGGGCGGAACGATAGGTACTTATACGTATGCTTTAATTAATAATATAGTTAATAATAGTTTTGGTGTTGAAGGAAGTACTACAGCTTGTTTGGGTAGTGGGGCTACCAATATAACGTATGATATTGATCCTAACGTTATAAAGAATAACTATCCTGGTTTACTATACAACGTTGCATGGGGCGATGGCACACCATCAATTTCCTATACTTATTGCCAGTTAATTGCGGCTGGAGGAAAGGTTTCGCATGAGTATACTAAAGCCTCATGCGGAAATGTGGTGAAAGGGCAAAATAACTCATTTGAGGTAAAACTTCAGTTAATCAGCCCGTTTTGCGGTAATGTTGGAACGCCGGTTGCCAGTTATGCTAAAGTGATAAGTCCGCCCATTAACATTCCGCTTATACCTATTGCAGGTTGTTTAAACACGTCTATGCAATTTCTCAACAATTCTTTTCCTGGCGACGACCCCAACAGTACATCAGCAAGCTGTACAAATACAAAGGCGCGTTATACGTGGCTTGTTGATGGCGTAACTAAAGCCGTGAATTATAAATTATCGGATCCCTTTTTGTATACCTTCACTACAACGGGCACACATAAAGTAACCCTTCAGTTACAAAGCAATACCGGCTCATGTGCAGTTGCCGATGTTACGCAGGATATTTGTATCCAGGAACCGCCTGTGCCTAAATTTTCGGTGCCGGTTAACTCGGGTTGTATTCCGTTTATGCTTACCCCGGTTAATACTTCCAAAATTGATTCAAACTGTAATACTACCAACAAATATGTTTGGACGGTTTCAGGTCCGGCTCCGGTGAGTTATGCTAACGGAACAAATGCAAGTAGTAAGGCGCCGCAGTTTTTATTTAACAAAGCAGGTGTTTACCAGGTAAAGCTGGCTATTTCAACCATAAGCTGCGGACTGATCCAGGACCCCGATATTCAAACTATTGTGGTTAATGACGTGCCGGTAGCCAAGTTATCAAAGGATACTATATTTTGTGGAACCAATACCACCCTTAAGTTTGATAATAAAACCAATAGCGCCACCCAAACTACTTTATCGGGTTCATCTCAAAGTACCCCGGCCACCTATAAGTGGAAGGTTACCGGCGGTAATTATACCTTTATTAATAGTACGGCCGATACTTCGAAATATCCGGTAATTAATTTTACCGATTATGCAAAATATACCGTTACAGTAACAAACACAAACAATTGTGGTTCGCCTGCCACGGATAGTCAGCAAATAGAATTTATACAGGCGCCAACGGTTACAGCCGGTATCTATCCCGCTGTGTGTGCTGGTTCGCCTATCAGTTTAAACGGCACGTCTAATAATACGCAGATTAAAATGCAATGGGCAGGCGGAACCGGTACCTTCACTAATAAAAATTCAGCTCAGACAGTTTATACCCCATCTGCCCAGGAGATAAAAGCCGGCAAGGTAATCCTGGTTTTTGAGGGTATAACCAAGTTAGCAGCACCTTGCGATACTATAAAAGACCCAACTACCATTATTATAAACAGTCCTGATTCTATAACAAGTAAGCCAATAAAAACCACCTGTTCCGGTGTGGCGCTCAATTATACCATTACTGCTGTTAAACCGGCTACAACCTTTACGTGGGTTGTGGATGCGACAAAGACAAGTCCGGGTGCATCTGGTTATACAACAAATGGCAGCGGCAGTTTAATTAATGATATCCTGACAAACAGTGATGTTAATGCCAATGCAACAGTTACGTATAATATTACATCAACCAATTCGGGTTGTGCAGGTGCTGTATTTGTTCTTACTGTAACCATCCCCCCTGCTATTTCTACCCCATCGTTCACTAAAGATAAAAGTACGGCCTGCGGTGACCTGGATGTTAAGTTTACCAATACGTCAAAACCTGCAAACGCTACTTTTTTATGGAATTTTGGTGATGGCTCAACGGATACAGGCACTAACCCCACGCATACTTTTTTAGCCAAAACAGATGGCAGAGATACGGTTTACCATATCAGCCTAAGTATAATAAGTGATTGTAATGTTGCTCTCCCCTACCTGGATTCGGTAAAGATCAGTCCGGCAAAGCCCAATGCCAGGTTAATTCCCGATAGAGTTGAGGGCTGCTCACCTTTTGTAGTGACAGGTAAAAATACATCACCCGGAAAAAATTTACAATACACATACTACCTGTATGATGGTTCACTTGAATTAGAATCAAAGGTATACACAGATAAAAGTGACTTTAAATTTGATACTCCGCTGAACACAACGCGTACCAAACAGTACACCATATTTATGGTTGCCCAGGATTATTGCGGCAATACCGATACAACCCTAAAACGCACCATTACTGTTTCGGCCCCAACAATTATCCCCGATATGTTTTTCCTGGATAACAAAAACAGTGGCTGTGCCCCTTTAAATGTAACTTTTGTAAATAATTCATCAGGCGGCGATACCTTTTATTATACCATTTATGATGATAAAGGAGCTGTAGTTACCAACACTACTGCCGGTACCAACAATTTACCCTATGTATTTACCACACCCGGATTATTTTATGTAACCATTACAGCATCAAGTAAATGTACCTCAGGTGTCGAATCCTCTAAATCAACCAACAGGGTTATGGTTTATGATATTCCAAAAGCAGACTTTACAGCATCTGTTACAACGGGTTGTAAAAATGCTACTGTTACATTCACCAACAATACATACGCCGATCCTAATACACAACCCGTAGCATTATCTTATACCTGGGATTATGGTGATGGTTCTACTGCCACAGGCTTTACTCCCCCGCCTCATACTTATAGCTATAATAAATCTCCTTTTACGGTTAAGCTTGTTGCTACCAATCCTTTAACCGGCTGCGTAGATAGTTTAATAAGAGCAAATTATATAAACGTTACCGCCCCTCCGGGAACGCAATTCGCCGCTAAGCCCGATACCATAACCAGCATACCAAATTATCAGTTCCAGTTTGTTGATTTAACCACTGGTGCGCCGGTTCACTGGTTGTGGGATTTTGGAGACGGTTCTACAAGCAGTCAAACCAACCCAACACATACTTATGCTGATACCGGTAAATACAAGGTACAATTGATAACCAGCACAGCAGATTTTTGCGATAGCGGTATGGTTCATTATGTGCGTATAACCGGCATACCCGGCGAACTGTATTTACCAAATGCCTTTATGCCAACCAGCGGCACTACAGAGTTGAGGAAATTTAGCGGAAAAGGATCGGGGATTAAACAATGGCACCTGCAAGTGTTTAACGGCTTCGGGCAGCTGCTATGGGAAACCAGTAAATTAACCGATCCTAAAGGAACCCCGGTTGATGGCGATGGTTGGGATGGCACTTTTAAAGGTATGCCGGTACAACAGGGGGTTTATATATGGCAGGCCTCGGCAACATTTATAAATGGCAGCGAATGGAAAGGCATGTCATATAATAATTCACTACCCAAACGAACGGGTTCAATTCATTTAATAAGATAGTTAATGCATAGTTTGTACAGGAGATTTATTTTATTGATTATGATACTCATGTGTGTTTCATTATCTTATGCCCAGGATCACATGTATTCGCAGTTTTTCAATTCTCCGGTATATCTTAACCCAGCATTGAACGGGCAGTTTCAGGGCGATCTGCGTATGAATCTTATCTATCGTAATCAATATACTTCGGTACCTGGAGGATTCAATTACCTTACGGCATCGGTTGATTATAATATCCCTCAATTTGGTGGTGGTATAGGTCTTATATTTACACGTGGCAATGAGGGTACAGCCGCACTGACTAAAAATAACATAGCCGGCATTTATTCATATAGTGTTGGATCAGATGACTTTGTTTTATCATTTGGTTTACAAGCCGGAATTACCAATCGTACTGTTAACTGGGGTAAACTGGTATTTAGTGATCAGATAGATCCAAGATTGGGATATATCCCCGGTTTAGGAACAAGTGCGGAGCCCCCGGTTTTTGACAATAGGTTTTATTTTGATGCCGGAGCTGGTATTAACCTGGCTTTAAGTGATTTTAATATTGGTGGCGCCCTGCAGCATATTAACCGCCCCAATGAATCATTCACCGGAACACCGGCAAAATTGCCCATGCGAGGTACTGCGCATATAAGCTATCGCTGGGATTTAAACCGGGATGAGAACCTTGATGACGACGAAAAATCATTCTTTATTCCTTCGGTAGTTTTTTACAAACAGTCAACTGCACAATCAATAAATGTAGGCCTACAGTATAAGCGGCACAATCTCAATGCCGGGTTGTGGGTTCGTACCAGTGGCTCAGGTGGGCCCACAGCCATTACATTTTCGCTTATTTTTGATATTTTTATGAATAAAGAAGGCGGAGAAAAGTTTCGATTTGGTGTAAGTCATGATGCACCCGTTTCGGGCGTTAACTATAGTAATACAAGTGGAACCACAGAAGGAAGCGTGGGTTATGAAACTACCCTCCCCTCGCGAACCGATACTTATCACAAATTTGCCGGCGCCAGGCGTTGTTTTGATTTTTATTGATGTTTTTTTTATACATTTAGCATCATTTAACTTAAGTTGATGGAGAGAATCTATCCTAAAGTAATGCCTGAGCAATCTTATCTCATAGGCAAGCAGCATAAAAAGAAAACGGCTATTGCCGGTGGATGGATACTGGGAGCTTTTGGCGTTATTTTTATGGCGATGATAATAAAATTTGCTACTTCGGGCGGCTCATCGTCTACTTTATCTTTCAGGACATTTCCAACCAGCGATGATGCCTATCAGATAGCCAAAGAATATGTTAGCCCAACGGTAAAAGAAAGAAATATTGTATTTGCTGAAGATCGTTATCAGTTTGCTAAAAAATCTGATTCGGTATTTGTCATTAAATCTTACATTACCGCGATTGATGAAAATGGAGGAAAGACTAAAACCAATTTTCAAATCACTTTAAAATATAATGGTGGCCCAAAAGCCGTTCAGGAAAACTGGACAATGGTTGATATGAGAGAAAATCATGACTGATTCAGTGGGTCATTAATTATCCATATGCCAAAGCAAATTAGTTTCAGCGGTTTTGCTGCTTGTTGCATTGCCWTGTTTTCTATATATTTAAAGATAAAAACAAGGTTTCACCATTAGATTCAAAAACCACTGAAAAAAAGTAAACATCATGGCAACCTTTAGTTGCTTAATATCGTGTTAACTGCAGATAAGGAAAATTAAAATAAGGTAGAAGCCCGCTATATGGGAGAAGCAGAACTACAAGAGTTGATTGCAGGCTGTTTACAGCATAACCGAAAGGACCAAAAGATGCTTTATAAAGCATTTTATGGCTTTGCCATGAGTATATGCCTGCGCTATGCCGGTAATAGGTACGAAGCTTCTGAAATCATGAACCAGGGTTTTTTAAAGGTGTTCACCAACCTGCAGAAATACGATACAGGTCGGCCTTTCATTGCCTGGGTTGGTCGTATTATGATGAATACCTCAGTTGATTATTATAGAAGTAACCTGAAGCTTTCGCTCAACGATGACCTGGATGCTGCTGAAGATATAGGGCATAATGATCTACCCGACCAGAAGTTGAACTACGACGACCTTATCGGGATGATACAGCAGCTGCCAAATGCTTACCGTACGGTGTTTAACCTGTTTGCTATTGAGGGGTTTTCGCACGAGGAGATAGCAACACAACTGGGTATCAGTACAGGTACATCAAAATCAAACCTGTTTAAGGCAAGGGAAAAATTAAAAAATATGGTAATCAATTCCGGGCGGCTTCCGGATGCAAATTCCGGCGACTCACAACATAACATTGTTGCAATAGGTGCTATAAGCATAAGCATGTCTGTATTGATTGAATTAATAATAAAATGAAAGAGAAAAGCGAAAATAAATTGGATCAATTATTCAAAGACGGGGTATCCGGCTCTGAAGATCATATTGCTTTTCGTGAGGAGGATTGGGAGTCAATGGAACAGTTGCTGGATGGTAAATCCAATAAAAAAGCAAGATTGTTCCGTATAATTTATTACGCAGCGGGCATTGCAGCGTTATTGCTGCTTGCTATAGGCTTATACCTTTATAATAAAGAAAAAACAAATCCAACAAATTCGAATTTACAAAGCAAAAACACTAAAAATCAACCCAAAAAGGATAACGGCCAAAATGATCACCCGGTTAAAACACCTGCCGCTAAGCTCCAACCTCAACAGGAAAGTTTGGGAAGTAATAGTACACAAAGCCAAACGCCATTTCCATTAACTATCCCTGCTAAAGGACGTAAACACCCGTATCCTGGTATAATACCATTTAAAGGTTATGATAGTTCACCAATGGATACTGTTGCTGCCAGGACTAATAACCTGATGGCTGGTAAAACATTAAAAGATACTATAAAAGATAAGGCTGTTAATTTGGCAACTAACAATGCCATGGCAAACAACAAAACGCAAACAACAAATACAGCTGCGGTTGATACCGTTTTAGATAAAAATAAAATTGCATCGGCAAATAATGGCATAAAAAATAATAATGCTATACCCGATACAATAACCCAAAAGGCTGCTGCGAAGGAGGCGAAAAAGCAAATGGCATCTGTTAAAGCATCTGCAATAAAGAACCGGCCGCAGTTTTCTATAAGCGTTTTGGCTGCATCTGATGCTAATGCGGTTAACTCATTTAATCACAGCCAAACCGGTACTAATTATGGCATACAATTTTCGGTACGTTTAACCAGGAAACTGATTATAAGTACCGGTGCTGCTTATGCAATTAAGCCATATTCAAGCAGCGGTGGAAGTTATAATTCATCTTATAACCCATCAATGGCGCCAACCAATATCCAGGCAAATTGTAAGGTTCTTGATATTCCTTTAAATGTAAGTTATCAACTATATTCAAAAGGGAACAATGCCATAGCTTTGGGTACTGGATTATCCTCGTACTTTATGTTGAAGGAAAATTACAGGTTTGATTATTCGGCCGAAAGTGGGTGGAAACCTTACAACCTGGAGTTTAAAAATCAAAATAAGCACTTGTTTAGCGTTATTAATATTAACGCAAATTATCAGCGGAGAATAAATTCAAAATTCAGCCTGGTTGTTCAGCCGTATATGAAGCTGCCGGTTACCGGCATTGGTAATGGCCGGGTTGATCTTAAATCAACAGGTGTTGCGCTTGGTGTAAACTGGAATATAGGTTCGGCACTCAGGCCCAAATAAGGCTTGGATATTAAAGTTAAATAATAAACGGGATTAAATGATCCCGTTTATTATTTAACTAAATTTAGTGATCTACTTTTAGCCAGCCTGTTATACTCATCCTTGGTTTCTGCGTACATAAAACTTCATGTAAAAGTTCGCTGCTTTTAAAAAATACCGTTCTTCCATTTTCGGGGTTGATGGTTTGTTTGGTATTGTTTTGATGGATGCATAGCTCTCCCCCATCAGCGGCTTCCCATTCCGTATTTAAATACATGATCATGGAATATTTACGACTATCGTTATTCTGAAACTGATCGAGATGCTTTTTATAAAAAGAGCCCTTTTCGTATAATGTGTAATGAAATTCGTAGCTGGTAATGCCGGTATAGCAGGTTTGATTTAAGTAACTCACAAAACCATCCATCAGGTCAAAAAAATCATTTTCACAAGCTGTATCGTGTTTGCGATCGAGCCAGTAAATACTATCGCCACGTACTAATTGGTTATTAACTACAATATGCTCGTTACCAATGCCTGCAGAAAGGAGTTTGTTTTGCTGAAAAAGAGATATTAGATTTTGCTTCAGATCGGCAGCCAGTACATCACTTAAAAAATGGTCGGCAATACCAACGTTGTCATCCATATAGGTATCTATAAGGCAATTAAAGGGATCTTTCAATAAATGATGGATTAGTAGCAACAAGTAAATACCGATTGTTGCTAAAGATAGCCTTTTAAAATGATTAGTATTTTACTTTGCCAGTGCTATAATATCTTTTCCCTCTATTACTTTTTTAGCAAATGGTTGATTTACAACATGTATCATGGCATCGGCCAGCTCCTTAAGGGTGCAAAATCCATTTGGGTAAAGCGCACGGCCAATAGGGAACAGCCAGTTTATATATTTGTAAAAGCTGTGGGCGTTTAACAAACCTTCTGTTGGTTTAATAAAGCCGGGTCGAAACGCGTAAACCTGTTTAAATAGCAATTTCATCAGGTCATTTTCGGTTTTACCTTTTACTGCAGCCCAGCCTTTACCTTTTTCCATACTATCGGTACCAGCCCCGGATATATAGCAAAAAGTCATATCTGGATTTAATTTCACTAATGTTTCGGCCATATGCATGGTGAGTGTATACGTAAGCTTATAATATTCATCAGCCTTTTTGCCAACAGAGGTTACACCAAGACAAAAAAAACAGGCGTTATATCCGGCAAGCTTATCGCGGATAGCCGACAGGTCAAAGAAATCGGCATGGATGATCTCCTTTAATTTGGGATGGGTAACGTCGGATGCTTTCCTGTTAATTACTAAAACCTGCTCAACATCAGGGTTTTGCAAACACTCATGCATCACCCCCTCGCCTACCATCCCCGTTGCGCCGGTAACAATTGCTTTTATTCCTGTTTTCATAATGTAAAAGTATCGATATAACGATGTACTGAGATGGCTTAACAGGTATTAACCGAAATAAGTTTTTGCATTATGGGCAACCCTTTGCACTAAATCAACGATATAATAATAGATACCTGTTGCTTGATTTGCAGGTACAGCTAAAACTTTAATCTAATGGTACCTATTTCTGTTGTTATTATCACCAAAAACGAGGCCGAGATGCTTGCCAAAAGTATCCCCATGCTAAAGCAGATAACCGACGATATTATTATAGTAGATAATGGCAGTACCGATGGTACAATAGCAATAGCTGCCCAAAACGGATGCCGGGTTTATAAAGAAACCTGGGATGGCTATGGTGCTAATAAAAACAAAGGAATTCATCTGGCCGTTAATAATTGGATATTGAGTATTGATGCCGACGAAATACCGGATGATGCACTTTTAAGATCAATAGCAGCATTAAAATTTGAGGATGAGAAGGTTGTTTACGATATTAACTATAAAGCTTATTACGGTAATAAGCTCGTCCGCTTTGGTAATTGGGGCCGTGATCATCATATCCGTCTTTTTAACCGCACCCAGGTAATATGGACTGAACCGCCTGTGCATGAAACTTTGATTCTCCCCAAAAAGGCTATTGTCAAAAAATTGACCGGACATCTTCACCACTATTCCGTTAAAAATGAACAGGAGCACGAAGCAAAAACAATTCATTATGCGCAGCTAAGTGCCATTAAATATTTAAAGTGTGGGAAAAAGGCATCTTTTGCAAAGCYGAACCTTGCCCCGTTGTTTCATTTTGTAAAGATCTATTTGTTTTTATTAGGCTTTTTAGATGGTAAGGAAGGTTTTACCATTGCGAAAATGGCATTTAAAAATACCTGGCTAAAATATCATTACCTTAGTAAAGCCGCGCAATCTGTTAAGCAGAAACCATTGTACCAGCATGATGCGCCGGTTATGGGCTACAAGTTTAAAGCCGATGCCCATGTTGAATAAACTGGTTAGCTGTTCATGAGAAAAAAGCTGGTATACAATCTTTCGGCAAACACGTTGCAGCTTATTGTAAACCAGCTGTTTGGTGTATTTATATTTTATGTCCTTTCGGTAAATCTTAACAAAGAGAGCTTCGGCCAGGTTAACCTTGCCCTGGCTGTGCTGCTATCTGCATTTAATATCCTCTCTTTTGGTATCGACCAGGTTGTTATAAAAAAAGTGGCCCAGGGCGATAATGCTCAAACCGTATTATCACTTTATGTATTCCATGTAGTTTTAACAGGGATCCTTTTTTATGGATTATTGCTGCTCTGTAAAGTTTTTTTTATTCAGGATGAGGGTTTATACCGGCTGATACTGTTGATAGGTGCAGGTAAGCTGATGATCTTCTTTTCCACCCCGTTAAAACAGGTAACCAGTGGTATGGAGCGGTTTAAACTGTTATCGTACATGTTGGTGGTATCAAATGTTGTAAGGGGTATTGTATTGCTTATCCTTGCTTTGTTGCACCAGATTAATATCAGTTCTATCATTTGGGTTTTTATATGCGGCGATACTATCGAGTTACTAATTAGTGTTTTTCTTTTCAGGAGATATATAAAGATACCCGTGTTTGCGCATTGGAATAAAGTCGAATATATACTCCTGTTGCGTGAGTCGTTACCACAGGTTGGTGTGGTACTTATTACCTCGGCTCTGGCCCGGTTCGATTGGTTGTTTATCGGGTTTATGGTATCGGCGGTGAAGCTTGCCGAATATAGCTTTGCCTACAAAATATTCGAGATCTCCACTTTGCCTTTGCTGGCAATAGCTCCCCTTTTAATCCCAAGGTTCACCAAATTATTTAAAAGCGGGGATCCCTCGGCGGCGGATCTGAAGCTGCTTATCCGGGTAGAACTCATAATAGCCGCATTTACAGGTTTGTTGCTGAATATATGTTGGAACCCTGTAATTGATATTGTTACGCACGGAAAATACGGAGCTGTTAATACCAACACCATATTTATCCTGTCGCTTTGTATGCCCCTGTTGTATTTTAATAATTTTTTGTGGACGATGTTTTTTGTGCAAAACCGGCTAAAAATGATCTTTCACTCCTTTCTTATCACATTTGGTGTAAATATTGCCGGCGATTTATTACTGATACCAATTTATAGAAACGAAGGGGCCGCCATTGCCTTTTTGCTGGCTTGTTTGGTGCAGGCTGCTTTTTATTTTTCGAAAAACAAACACGTCGGGCTTAAAGGTGCTTTTTATACGCTAAGCCTTTGCACAGGATGTGCTTTATTAAGTGGCTTTTTAGCGAGAACATTGTTTCAAAATATGTGGGTTGCGGGCGTGGTTTCAGTGCTGTTTTACTTTGTTTCTTTGCTTATCACCATGCAGCTCAGGCGCGATGACTGCAAAAGCTTATTCAGGATTTTTAATTGGTGAAATAAACTGTTTTTAGCATTTTATACAGGCAACCTATCCCATTTTCAGGTCGTAATGACTTTAAGAAAACCCAGGGAAATGTTGATTGATAAAGTAGCTTTTTATTTAAATAAGATAAAAAACAAGGTAGATTGGAAACTCCTTGCCTTTTTGCTTTTGTTTTTAAATGTAAAGCTTAGCGTTAAAATCCCGGTAATCATCCTGTTTACTTTACTACAATTCAATTTAAAATTCGGGTTCAGTTTTAAGAATTCCCGGCTGCCTCTCTTTTATCCTTTGGTTATCGCCATTGGTGTTTTCAATTGGTTAATAGGCAGAAACTATACCGATTTAAATTATACCGTTTTGCTTTTAACAGGTATTTGCTTTTGGATGCTGTGCATTTTAGCTATTCACCAGGTTAAACTGGCTGTTGAGCAAAATGAACCGACAGTGATCCACCGAACCATCCTGGTATTTTTTATAATAAACGCTGTGTTTTCTGTAGGCAACCTGGCTGTTATATTTATAGATACCCATGCCATTAATCCGTATACCTACCAGGGCCAGTTTCAGAAATATTTTATTAGCACCGGCGATTATGTAAAGGGTATCACCTTTGATACTTCAACTACCAATGCTATACTGAATGCTTTTGGTGTAATATATTTCCTGGTCCGTAAAAATGCCATCATRCTTTTTGTTTGCATGGCCGTCCTCCTGCTCACCGGCAGTAATTTTATCAATATTGTTATCCTGCTTATATTTTTGCTGCTGTTTGCCTTCAAAACCAATCGCTACCAAAAAAGCCTGGTAGTGGTTTGCCTTGTTTTTCTGGGAGTTTTTATGGCGAAAATATCTCCTCAAAATGATAAATATGCTACAAACGCAATAGCCATATTGCTTCATAAAGATATCTCTGAAGCCAAGCCGTCGGTATGGGTAAACGTACCAATCAATTTACGACCAGATAGTGTACTGAACGCCGATGAACGTAAACAAAAAACGGCTATAATATACTTAGACGAGCTTTATGTGGCTACACATCCGGTACGTGCAACAAAACCCAATGATACGGTTTATGTAATCAGCGGCGGACGCATAGCCATTAAAGGCCCGAATATTCATTCGGCCCCATACCAAAGCAGTACACAAACGCCTCCTGAGCAAAAACAGCTTGTGCAATTTATTGAAACACACAAAACAGAATTGCCATTTGCCGGTGGTGAAGTTGCCCCGCCACCGGTGTTTGCAGGAAAGATAGCAGGCTTTTTGCAAACTATTAATTTTTTACACCAACATTTAAACCGGGTAATTACCGGTATAGGCATGGGTAATTTTTCGTCAAAGCTGGCTTTTAGGGCTACCGGGCTCGGTTTTGCCGGCGGTTATCCGCATAAGTTTGTTTATATCGATCATGATTTTATGGTAAACCACCTCGACCTCTATCTTAATTATTTCAGCAAAAGGGCGGGTTTTCATTCCCTGACCAACAGTCCATTTTCTGTTTACGATCAATTACTCGCCGAATACGGATTAATTGGACTTGCAGGATTTTTCATTTATTACCTGGGCTTTTTTGCTAAACATTACAGTGTTTTAACCTATGGTCTGCCCATTTTGCTTTTGATGCTGGTTGCTTTTTTTATAGAATACTGGTTTGAGCAACTTTCTGTAGTAGTATTTTTTGAACTGTTGCTGCTACTCAATTTAAAAGAGTCCCAAACCATAAAACCGTTGACAAATGAACTTTGAAGTCCCCAAAATAACGGTTTTAATGCCTGCCTATAATGCAGGCAAGTATATCGGCGCTGCTATTGAATCGGTGTTGCAGCAAACGTTTATTGATTTTGAATTGCTGATAGTTAATGACGGCTCAACAGATGATACTGTTGAGGTTATCAGTGCATTTAATGATCCCCGGATAGTGGTGATATACCAGGATAATAAGGGTGTTGCCCAGGCACTTAATTATGGATTAAAATATGCCCGTGCCCCATTTATAGCCCGTTTTGATGCGGATGACATTTGCTACCCCGAAAGGCTGCAGCAGCAGTATGATTTTATGATAGCCAATCCCGGGTATAGCATTATTGGTTCGGCAGCGGATTATATTGATATGGAGGGGCTTTATCTTTTTACACACAAACCACCGGCATTTAGTAATGAGGAGATACAGCAGCTTAAATATTCGGTTTGCCCGTTTATACACTCCTGCGTTTTCTATAAAAAGGACGTGGTTATTAGTAAGGGTGGCTATAATGAGCACGCCTATACCTTTGAAGATCATTTTTTATGGGTAAATATCCTGAAAGACCAAAAGGCATGCAATGTTCCACAATCGCTTATCAAAGTAAGACTTAACCCCGAATCCATTACTATTGATGAAAAGTGGCGGCCACGTAAATTCAGGGAGATCAAGTACTCCACCCTTAAAAACCGTACCATCGGCATAAAAGAGGGCAGCTTATTGGCCGGGATCGGTGAAAAACAATATTCTGCTAAAATTAAACAGAGCTCCTATTATGCACTTTGTGGTAAAAAGCTGCTGCTCAATAATTTTCAGCCACAAAAGGCGCGCGCATACACTGCAAGGGCTATCGGCATATCTCCGCTTAGGTTTGATAATTACCTGTTGTATACCGTAAGTTATTTTCCATCGAGCGTGATCACCTGGTTACACAAATTTGTTTCGGGAGGAGCAGTATTATGAACGTAGCATTCATAACGCGATCCACATTGTACACCGTTCCTGGCGGCGATACCGTTCAGGCTGTGCAAACCGCCCGTCATCTCACCTTTATGGGTGTTACTGCCGACATAAAGTTAGCTAACGAGCATATCGATTATAACAGCTACGACTTGTTGCACTTTTTTAATCTTGGCCGCCCTGCCGATATTTTACACCATAGCCAAAAGGCTCATAAGCCTTATGTAATCTCAACAATATTATGCAATTACAGCGAGTTCGATCAGCAGCACCGCAAAGGGTTAGGCAGGCTGTTGAGATACTTGCCTGTAGATGGTGTTGAATATGTTAAAACAATAGCAAGATTCCTGCTCGGGCGTGACAGAATGGCCAGCATGGCTTATACATGGAAAGGTCAGCGTAAAAGTATCATGGATATTTTAAGTCATGCGGCTATGATATTGCCTAATTCGCAGTCAGAATATCAACGGGTATTAAGCAACTATCCGGGCGAAGTAAAGTGTATGATAGTACCCAACGGTACAGATCAGCATTTGTTTAAATATGATGATACGGTAGTTAAAGATGATAAACTGATTGTTTGCGCTGCGCGGATAGAGGGTGTAAAAAACCAGTTGAACCTCATCAAGGCACTCAATAATACCGCCTATCGCCTGCTGCTTATTGGTACACATGCGCCCAACCAGGCGGCTTATTACCAGGAATGCCGGGATATTGCTGCAGATAATATCTATTTTATTGACCAGGTGCCGCAATATGAGCTGGTAAAATACTATGCCCGCGCCAAGGTGCATGTATTGCCCAGTTGGTTTGAAACTACCGGTTTAAGCTCAATAGAGGCCGCCCTGATGGCTTGTAACGTGGTTATTAGTGATAAAGGTGATGTAAGGGAATATTTTGGTAATGATGCCTTTTATTGCAACCCTGCTTCACCGCAAAGTATATTCGATGCTGTTGAAAAGGCAAGCCGATCGCCTGTTAATGAGCATTTGAGAAATAAGATCCTTCAAAATTATACCTGGAAACAGGCTGCTACACAAACTTTAAAAGCATATCAATCTGTTATAAAATGAAACTACGCATTGCAATATTAGGAACCAGGGGTATCCCCAATTACTACGGAGGATTTGAGCATATATCAGAATATGTATCGGATGGCCTGGTAAAACGCGGCCACTCGGTGACCGTTTATAATTCGCATAACCATCCCTATACACAGGATAGCTGGAACGGTGTAGAGATAAAGCACTGTTATGATCCTGAATACCTTATAGGTACCGCCGGCCAGTTTATTTATGATATGAATTGTCTGCTTGATGCCCGCAAAAGGAATTTTGATGTGGTATTAATTATGGGTTACACCAGCAGCTCGGTATGGGGCCCGATTTATCCAAAAAACAGCGCCATTGTTACCAACATGGACGGAATGGAATGGAAAAGGTCAAAGTATTCTAAACCAGTGCAAAAATTTTTGAAATATGCCGAAAAACTGGCAGTGCAGTATAGCGATTCCTACGTTGCCGATTCGAGGGTGATAAAATCATACCTGAAGGATAAATACAACATTAACAGTAAGTATATTCCATATGGTGCCGATGTTTTCACCGAAATTGAACGCGAGCAATATGATTTTACAGAGGCACTTAAAGAGGACTATTTTTTGCTGATGGCCCGCATGGAACCCGAAAACAATATTGAGGCCATATTAGAGGGTTTTAATAAAAGTAATTCGGCTAAAACATTTAAAGTGTTGGGCGATACCAGTAACCGCTTTGGCAAGTTCATCACCAACAGATTTGCTAACGATGAGCGTATCCAGTTTAAAGGCGCCATTTTTGATACCCCTAAAGTTCGGTCATTACAAAACAACTCCTACCTGTATTTTCATGGTCACAGCGTTGGTGGCACAAATCCATCCCTTTTAGAAGCTATGGCCAGTGAGGCTTTGATAGCAGCGCATAATAACCCTTTTAATAAATCGGTATTAAATACTGATGCGTTTTATTTTTCAAATGCAGCCGAGGTAACCCAACTGGTGGAGAACGTTCAACGCAAGGACCTTGAAAAAAGCATGGTGATGAATAACCTCGATAAAATAAAATTCCAATTTAACTGGGAGCGGGTTATTGATCAGTATGAGGAATTTATTATAGAGAGCTATAAACATAAAAACCATGAAGCAATTGTTGCTGATATGCGATAATAACGCCAATAAGATAAGTTACTATCACGTTATGCTGCTGATGGCCAGCCTGCCGTTTGATAGGTTTTATAGCCATATCATACTGATAAGCCTTACAGTTCATACCCTTATACACCTTCAAAAAGGAAGCCTGGGATCGGTTTTTGCTATAAAAACGGCTGTGATACAGTCAGTATTTTTAGTTACATTGATAGCTACTTCTTATACGCTTTACAGCCACGAAGCTTTTGGCGAGCTGATGTTACGCTTACCAGCTTTGCTATTTCCTGTGGTGTTTGCGCTCAACAGTCTCGACCTGAAAAAATACAGGGCAAATCTATTGCTGGCCTTTGCCATGGTTGGCACGGCTACTGTAATTTACTTATATGCTGATGCGCTTGTAACCATTAAGTACTATCATTTACCCATAAAAAGTATTTTTTCAAAAGCATTTACCAATCACAACTTTTCGGAACCGATTGATATGCATGCTACTTTTTTTTCATTTCAACTGGTTATTGCATTGGTATACCTGCTAACTCTTTTATTTAGGCCACTGACGCAACCTTTAAAAATATTTTATAGCATCTGTAGCTTTATATTGTTATGCGGACTTATACAACTAAGTTCAAAATCCATATTGGCTGTATTGTTCCTGGTGATTAACCTGGTACTTCCATATTGCATGCTCCAGGGTAAAAAACGACTAATATTTATATTAGCAATGCTCATCATATCAGCTTCAGCATTTACTGTAGTTTTAAATGTTTCATCATTTAAAGAGCGCTATATAACCAGTTTAAAAGAAGATCTTACTATTGCAAAACCTGGTGGAAGCACCAATCCCCGTATGGCACGCTGGCATGTAGTAACCACATTGATAAAACAGGAGCCATTAATTGGCCATGGTTCGGGCTCAGAAGTTCCATTGTTACATGACGAGTTTTTTAAAGTTAAACTATACAGCGCGTTTCTTGCTGGTTTAAACTCCCATAACCAATACCTCAGTTTTTTAGTAAAATCGGGCATATGGGGATTACTTGTCTATTTGCTTACGCTGGGTTACGGGTTCAAAATAGCCTTTAAGAAAAAGGATCTGGTGTTTATCAGTTTTATGCTGGTAATAGCTGTTGTATCCTTGTCAGAAAACGTGCTGGATGCAGATAAAGGAGTTATGTTTTACAGCTTTTTCCTTACCTTTTTACTGTTTTCTGATAACTCGAAAGCGCCTTCCGTTACTGGCAAAAATAAAGATGAGGAATATTTAAAAAAGATGGCAACCAACAGTTTACCAGTTACGTCATACTAATATATGCAGATTCGGTCCGTTTTTAGTCAACATTTAACCATCAACACTGTGTCAGAAATCAAAAAGAACATATTAGCTACCCTGGCCTATTTTGATGCGTTTAATTACCCGCTTACCCACGATGAAGTTTGCCTGTTTTTGCCTGTTAAATATGATTGCAAAATGTTTGATGACGCTTTAACTTACTTAATGAGCAGTCGGTTAATATTTCGTTTCGACAAGTTCTACAGCCTTAAAAACGATCCATACCTGGTGCAGCGCCGCAACAAGGGGAACCAAAAAGCTTTTGAAATGGTAAAAACAGCTCGTAAGGTTGGCAATTGGCTAATTAAGTTTCCTTATGTGCGTGGCATTGCTATTTCGGGCTCCCTGTCAAAAAATTATGCAGACGATGAATCAGATATTGACCTTTTTATTATTACAGCCCCCAACCGCCTTTGGATTGCCCGTACACTGATGCATTTTTTTAAAAAATTAACTTTTTTGGTTAATCAGCAGCATTGCTTTTGCATGAACTATTATATTGACGAGAGCGGGCTTGAAATTGCAGAAAAGAACATTTATACCGCCACTGAAGTAGTAACGCTGATACCAATACAGGGTGATACCACCTTTGCCGATTTTTTTGTTGCAAATGCCTGGACACGCAAATATCTGCCTAATCATATTATGCGGATGTCGACGGCTAAGTCGTTAAAAACAACCACTTTAAAAAGTTTAATTGAATTTTTACTAAACAATAAACTGGGCGATAGATTGGATGATAGATTAATGAACATTACTGCGGGCAGGTGGAACCTTAAAACACAACAAAAAAGACTGAACAGCCACGGCACCCTGTTGGCTATGGCAACAGGTAAACATTTTGCCAAACCCGATCCAGAAAACTTTCAGTTTAAATTAATAAGTCGCTTTGAAACTAAAGTTGCGCAATTATTGGAAGAAAATCAGCATAGTGTGGCTAATTGATAAACCGGGCGTGTTCGGTAAATACGAGGCATGAAGCAATGACATGGACCATACCTATCTTTTTTCCAGCGAGATGATAAAGTAATCGCCTATATACTTCCATGGCCATGTGCTTTTTAGTTTGTCTTCCTTATTCGTCAGGAATTTATAGGTTTTCGGATACTTTTCGGCAAAGCCCTCTATATATGACGGAGGCACTATGGTGCACAAGCCCTCTACTCCTAAAACTTTAAATGGTTTTTGTAAATTATTGATAATAAATGACTTATTGTAATAAAAGCATTTAAAGTAGGCGCCTTCTACGTGGGCCGACCTGCCTTTGCTGCTAAATAAACGCCTGAACGCTGTTTTAAACTTTCCCTTAAAAACAAGTAATGTTTCCCATAAGCAAAATGGCGAAATGATAACCAGTGTTACTTTTCCTCCGGGTTTTAAAAGTGCATCAAATGATAATAAAACCTTATCCAGTTCCCCCGTACAATTTAAACCGCCGAAGTTGGAGAAAATATGATCATACGGTCCTTTTTGCTTTAATTGATTAAGCTGGGTAAATGAGCAGGTTTCAAAGCTGATACGGTCGCGATAGGGTGCGGATTTTTGCCTGAGCACGTTTTGCATTCCCGTTGATACATCAGTAGCATGAACATAATGCCCTTGTTGGGCAAAAAATACAGCATCTTCGCCGGTGCCGCTGTTAAGTTCCAGTATCCTGCTGCCGGGTTTTAAATAGGGCATTACGTGCTCTCTTACCCTTGTCCTTTTATAATTGATGATGGTATTGTTTGAGTAAATTTCATCAAATACACCCGATTGCCTGCTGAACGCATCAGAAGCATTAGTCTCATTATTTATCAGGCTAATCTCACTCATACCGCTTTTTCTAATTTAGTTAATTTAAAACCTGCTATCAATGTAGCCGGTACGTGGTATATAAATGATGCCGCCTTTCTGAGGCGTTTTATATTGGAGCTCAACGGGTTTTTCAGCAGTTTAACCAGGTTATATTTAGCCAGGTGCAAATGGTAATTCTGATGTACATATTTGTGCAGCTGTTTATAATAAGCCGGACTAAAAGTGTTGCTAAACATCAATGCCATCTCGTCAGAATCTGTCCAGTTGGTTTTTTGCTGCATACCGGCCTTAACTTTTTCATAGAATAATGTACCTGGCAGCGGGTATGATACAGATATACCTATTTCATGCGGTAACAGTTCATTGATCATGCTGATAGTAAGGGCGATATCCTCTTTGGTTTCGCCGGGATAGCCGAATTGGATAAAGAATGAAGGTTTTATACCATGCTTTTTCATTAACAGCGTTGCGGTGGAAATCTGCTCAATGGTAGTTCCCTTATCCATACTGTCCAATACCTTTTGCGAACCACTTTCGGCACCTATCCACACATTATCGCAACCCGATGAAGCCATTGCGCTTACCTCTTCATCAACCAATAGCAGGTCGGCGCGGGATTGGATCTTGTATTTCAGCTGCAGGCCTTCCTGCTCAACCAGTTTGGCAAACTGTTTTACCCAACCGGGCTTCAATCCAAAGATATCGTCGCAAAACCAGATATGATCCATGTTGAACATCCTTTTCAAAAGCTTGAGCTCCGCAATTACATTTTCGGGACTGCGGGAATTGTACCGGTTGCCGTAAATAGGCTTGGCGCACCAGTTGCATTTAAACGGGCAGCCGCGTGTGGTACCCACGTTCATGGAAAAATAACCAACATGTTTCATCCAGCTTTCGCGGTATGGACCGATATCTATCAAATCCCAGGCAGGTAAAGGCAGGCTGTCCAGATCTTTTAATACAGGGCGTGCCACGGTTTTAAACGATGTCCCTTTCATTAAATAAGCAAGTCCTTGTATTTGTGAAACATCTGTAACACCATTCTTAATAGCGTTTGCAAGCTCAAGCAGGGTTTGTTCGGCTTCGCCGATGATTACAAAATCGGCGCCTTCATTTAAATATTCTTTATACCGGTCGGTTGAATCTGAGCTGGAAACTATCACCGTGCAACCCTGCTCTTTGGCCAGTTTACACATCTTAAAAGCGGCCTCGCGCATATTGGTGAGACACATTTTGGTAAGGTAATTGAACCCGTCATCGTAAATTACAAAAAAGCCCGGTTGGGTTTGTTCAATCGCAGGTATAACCTCTTCTGCCGAGTGCGAAAACATGTTATCAAAAAACGAAACTTCATAACCGTTGGCACGCATATTTGAAGCAGCATACAAAGTTCCCAAGGGCGCATATGGTTGCCCCATGGCCCATTGCTTGGGATCGAACCGTAAAAAATAGGAATGTGTGAATAATATGTTATTTAGCTGTTCCATAAATTTAAGACAGATGAGTTAATGGCGACAGGTTAAGCGAGCAAACGCATTTTACACAGGTAGGATGCGTTGACGTATTTAATGACCTGCGAAACCCGATAGCCTCCGGGCTATTCAATATATTGATTAATGAGGTATCCCTGATATTACCCATTGATTCTAAAAAGAAGCAGGGCCTTACCGTACCATCCGCTTCCACAACAGTAGATACCCAGGGTGCGTTGCATTTTTTAAACGGGAATTCATTTAAGCCATAAAAGGCCGCGTAATAGTGATAAATGTCCTGAATCTTCTCCTTGCTTTCGGCAATAAAACCGTTGTGAAATTCTTTATCAAATTCGGTAAATAAAGAGCTGATGACTTCGCAAAGTTCGGGCAGTTCCTTTTCCGATAGCAGGATCTCGTGCTGCTTTGGCTCGGCCCAGGCTTGCTGGCGGTTAAAGGCATGGCTGCTAACGTCAGCTGGTAAAAAGCTTACCTGGTTTAATCCCATCTTTTTGGCTTCGGTTATGATGGCCGGCCAGTTGCGGTAATTAAGGCGGTGAATCACCGTACGCCCCGTAATGCGATAAGCAGGGTTTAATTTTTTGATATGCTCTACTCCCTCCTTAAGCTTTTTAAAGGCATTGGGGATGTTCCTGATGGCATCATGCAGCGCTTCGTCGCCATCAATGGAAACAATTACCTCGCTAACGTATTGTAAAATATCATCGGCGTTGTTTTTTATTGATAAGCCGGTAGTAAGCAATACTACGCTAATCCCGGCGTCTTTTAAGATTCTGCACAATACAAAGAAGTTGCTGTTCAGCAACGCTTCCCCGCCCGACATGAGCACCTGCCTGGTGCCCAATGATTTAAGGGACGCTAATAAACTGCTGATATCGTCAACTGTAAGCTGCTTTAGGTTTTTATTGTCTTTCCAGATATCGCACATTACACAACGGCAGTTACAGGCGCTATGGGGCATTAATATTACAATAGGCAATGCCGATATCCTGTTGGTTTGCAGGGTACGGTAGCGCTTAAAAGTATGTAATATGGTTTGCACTGTCATTTTTTAGGGTTTTAATTTAATCCAGTAAAAAATACCTTTCCTGGTCAGTCTGTTCCAAAAGGTGGTTGGATCAAACATAGTTTTGTGTTTAAAATTCATCATGGCTTTCAAGGGATGGTGAAAATATTTAGCTGCCATCTCCGGGAAACCCATGGAGTTGTAATACGCCAGGGTTCTTGCCTGGGCGGTTTCTAATTCCTGCGCGTGGTAAAAGTGGGTATCGGTTATATGCACCCTTCCGGCCTTGCTCATTAAGGCAAAAGCATCGGCAATTACGTCATTTAATGAGGGGAAATATTGTATTGAAGCTGCAAATATGATCACGTCAAATTTTACCGAACTGTTAAATGTGTTGCTATCAAATGAACCGTGAATAAATTTCAGGTTGGGGTTTTTATATACACGCTGCGCCTGCTCAATTTCTATTCGGTTAGGATCAAGCCCGGTTACCCTGGCATTCGGGATATCGGCAAGCTTTGAAGAAAGCCAGCCATTACCACAGCCAACTTCCAGGATGTTAAGCGCCCTTTGTTCTTTTTTAAGATGATTGATAAGTTGCTCTGACGAACGCTCTCTTATTTTCCATTCTTTATAATACCTATGTCCTGCATCAATATCGGGCAAGCGGGCTACCTGCTTATCGCTATATAATCTTCCTTCCTTATCGCGCACAGCAACGTACATCTCCTCAAATGCCTCACCGGCAGTTTGGGTTAAATTGGGGTCTATATTATTTCTGTTGGTCTTCAATGGTTTTGCGGGTTAATTAAAATCCCTGTATTTCGGGCTGCCGGTATTTCCAGAACCTTTGCAGCAATTTTATTTCGTAAGGGTACTTGTACAGGCCGGCCTTATATCGCAAACCCGAAATAAACTTAATCAACTTTCTTTTCAAATTGCTAAGCCTTATATCGGTAACTGTTGGATATACACCATTCAATACAGTTTCAAAATTTCTTATCTTATCTACCATTTGGGGTTTTAACCATGGGGTGAGCGGATTTTTTCGCATATCGAAGTTTTCCCAGGCCGGGCTCATCCAATCTTCCAAACCCTGTGGATATTTAAAACCCTGCTCCTGAACCTGCCTGTATAGTTCAGAACCTTCGGTAGGTACGGGTGTGTAGGTATATAATACAATCTCGGTATTTGGATTTACGGCCTTAACCTTTTTTATAAAATCTATTTCGAAATCTATCTGTGCCTGTACCTTTTTTGCTGTCGGAGCAGGTGTTCCCAAAACAAATGAATATTCGGGGATGATATCAAACTTCTTTAAGCGTTCGGCAAAATGGATGATCTGTTCGCCGGTTTGCGTGCCGCCTTTATCCAGCTGCTCCAAAATGTCGTTGTTGCCGCTCTCTGCGCCAAAAAAAATAATCTTGCAGCCGGCTTTACGGATCTGTGCCAACGAGGCATCGCTGAACTTATCCATGGTATCAATACGGGCCATTCCCCACCATGTCATGTTTTCGGGTTCTATAAGTTTTGCAAACTCAACGGTTCTTTTTTCTGATACAAAGAAGTTATTGTCATGAAACTCTATGGCATCTGCACCCCACCTGTCTTTAATGTATTTAATATCCTTATAAACGGCTTTTGCCGATTTTGCTTTCCAGCGGGCTTCATAAATAGGCACCACAGCGCAAAAAGAACATGTAAACGGGCAACCGATACTGGAATGGTAAGCCATGGTACGCTTGCCTAAATAAGTTTTACCCAGGTATTTATCTATAGGATAAAAGGCATTAAGTTTATCATAAGGCAATGGTGGTAAAGCGTCCTGGTCTAACAGGTCTTCCTTAATTGTTTTGGTAATCTTGCCATCGGCTTTATAGATCAGGTTTTTAATAAACTTATAGGGCTCATGATTTTCAAGGGCATCTATCAATTGCGGAAAGGCGTGATCTCCGGGGCCGTTGACAATAAAATCGACAAATCCGGAGCTTAAAACCGCATTTGGCTGGCTCGAGGGGAAGTATCCTCCCCATATCATTGTGGTATAGGGGTATTTTTCTTTTATTTTTTTTGATAAAGGAATGGCTTCCCGCAGTTGCGGGCCTGGCATCACCGTAAAACCAACATAGCCAAAYTCGCCGGTTTTTAAATAGCTTTCGATCTTTTGGAATGGATCTGCCTCGCGATTACCGTCAACTATCACCCAATCGTACCTGCCCTCAACAGAGGCTGCGATATTTAAAATAGAATTAGGGATGCGGTGCTTGGCAACAGCGCTTTTAGGATTGTAGAGTAATATCTTATTCATACATCTATTTGTTAATTAAATAAACGCGATGGGCTTTTACACCCATCGCTCCTAACCCAGATCAACTATAAAACTATTCTTTATACATTACGCTGCATATCTGTCAGGGGTTGCCTGCTTATAATAAAAATGACGGGCAACCATATAGCTTTTTTGCCCGTTATTGTTATAAACCCGTACAAATGCTGGTTACTGTCAAAAATTATATTAAAAGCAAGGTAGGCTCCCCTGCCATTACAGAAAAAAGTGTAGTGGAAGCTTATGACCTGTGGTCATCTGATTATGATATGCAGCCAGGGAACTTAATGCTGCACCTCGATAAAATACTATTTGAAAGCCTTATTGAAAATGTAAATATTAAAGGCAAACAGGTGGCCGATATAGGTTGCGGCACCGGCAGGCAATGGCCCGCTATTTTAGGTAAACAACCGGCAGGGCTTAAGGGTTTTGACGTATCTGGCGGTATGCTTGGTAAGCTAAAGGATAAATATCCGTTAGCACATGTCCGCCGGGTTAAGGATAATATTTTTGCAGACATCGCGGATGCTTCTTTTGACATCATTGTTTCAACACTTACAGTGGCGCATATTGAAGATATTGAAGAGGCTTTGCAGGCGTGGTGCAGAATACTAAAACCTGATAGTGAAATTATTATTACTGATTTTCACCCGCATACGTTGGCGGTTGGCGGCAAACGTACTTTTAAGCGCAATAATACCCTGATAGCTGTACGCAACTACATACACCCTATTTTTACTATAAAAGATGTACTGTTAAAAAACAATTTTCACCTGGTAAGCCAGCAGGAAATAAAAATTGACGACTCCATGAAATCGTTTTATGAAAATGCCAAAGCCATGCATGTGTATGAAAAATACAAGGGTTTCCCGATTATTTATGGTATTCATTTAAAAAGGAATTTAAATAAAGCTAAAAGCAGCATGCACAAAGCTTAAAGCCTATACCAAATTGTGTGAATTAATAGTTTAACATAGATGATACTGCATAATGTGAGGTTGGCCGATAGCGGAAAGGTGGTAAACATTGATATCAATGGGAGCAAAATAACCGGCGTTAGTCCCGTTGATATTATTGATGATAGCCTGCAGCTGTATTTTGAAGATTCCATCATCTTCCCTGGCATCATCAACTCGCATGATCATCTTGATTTTAACCTTTTCCCGCAGTTAGGCAATCACTTTTATAATAACTACACCGAATGGGGAACTTACATTCATAAGGAGTTTAAGTACGAAATAAACACTGTACTTGCAGTTCCGCAACGTTTGCGGACACTGTGGGGCATCTACAAAAACCTGCTTTGCGGGGTTACTACGGTGGTAAATCATGGAGAACAATTATTTGTTGCGCATGCGCCGATCGATATAATTGAAGACACACATGATCTGCATTCGGCGGCCTTTGAAAAACACTGGAAAATAAAGCTGAATAATCCGTTTAACAGGAAGCTGCCGGTAGTGATTCATACCGGCGAGGGAACCGATGAGCAGGCCGAAAAAGAAATTGACAGCCTGATCAGCTGGAATAAACTGGCCCGCGACCTTATTGGCATCCATGCTGTGGCCATGACCAGGGAACAGGCTCCTCATTTTAAAGCCATTGTATGGTGCCCTGTATCAAACTATTTCCTGCTGGACAGGACAGCACCTGTACAGAAGCTGAAATCTTTTACAAACGTTCTTTTTGGTACCGATTCAACCCTTACCAGTGGTTGGAACATCTGGGATCATATCCATACGGCGCGGAATACCGGGATGCTTAAGGATGAGGAATTGTATCAAGCCTTGAATAAAACAGCTGCAAGCGTTTGGAAAACAAACACCGGTGAAACTATGGCAGGCAAATATGCCGACCTTGTAGTTGCAAAAGCAAAAGGACAAACCGGTAAATACGATGCCTTTTTTGCTGTGGAGGCAGCCGACATCCAACTGGTAATACATAAAGGAAACATCCGTTTGTTTGACCAGGGATTATTACCTGCATTAGCCGCTGAGCTTAAAGGAAAGCCGTTTAGCCTGATTAAACTGGGCGACGCTTACAAATACGTGGAAGGAGATATAGGTAGCCTTATTTTATCCATTCAATCTTATTTACCCGGCGCTATGTTCCCGGTAACATTTATACATCATCAAATACTATAAAATTGATAAAACTGATCGACCTTACTTATCATTCACACCTAAATTATACCAGGCCGCAACAGGTTAAGGAAAACCACGCCCCTGCCATGGCTTTTGCCGCTTTTCTTAAAAACCGCATCGATATTACTTTTGTTAAGCATGCATCTTTTGAGCAACATGTAGTGATGGACGATGTTCCTTACTATTTTTTTAAGGGAAAAAACCGGTTCTGGTCTGTTTCTGTTAAAACACATTTATTTATCAAAAAACTTAAACCGGATATTATACTTGTACAGGGCTTTATGTTTCCGATGCAGGTAATATTTTTAAGGTTTTTTTGCGGTACAGGTTTTAAAATATTGATTCAGCACCATAGCGAATTACCATTTGGCGGAGTAAAGAGAATATTTCAAAAGATAGCATGCAGTTTAGCCAACGGCTTTGTTTTTACAGCCTCCGGGGATGCTGCGCCATGGCAAAATGCAAACATTATTAAACCGGGCGCAAGCATATTTGAGCTGTTAGAGGCTTCAACCGGTTTTACACGAATGGATAAGCAGCTAAGCAAACAGCGCACAGGAATGAGCGGCGAATGCAACTTTTTATGGGTTGGCAGGCTAACCAAACACAAAGACCCGCTCACCGTTTTAAATGGTTTTGAGCAGCACCTGCAAATAAATCCTGCGGCAAAACTTTATATGATATATCCTACAGAGGATCTGCTGAGCGAGGTAAAGCAAAAACTTAACTCAAACCAGGCTTTATCAAAAGCGGTGAATTTGATTGGTAAAGTACCCAATACCGAAATGCCATACTGGTTTAGCGCAGCCGAATGTTATGTATCCGGCAGCCATAAAGACTCCACCAGCTATGCTTTGTTAGAAGCCCTTGCCTGTGGCTGCACTCCGGTTATCACCAATATGCCATCCTTTAAAAGGATGACGGGCAATGGTAAATATGGCTTTTTGTACGCTCCCGGTGCTGCAGGCGATCTTGCCCGGTTATTGGGAATTATTGCCGGCACAAACCGCGAAAAGCTTTCTAATGCTATTATAAGGCACTTCAACCAAAATCTTACTACCAAAAATATAGCCGATGACCTGGTTGATATATGTAAAAACCTAATGGCCAAATAAAGCGGCCACCTTAGCTGTTACGGTGTTTAGAGGATAAACCAAAACCGGTTCATGAACCAGGTTTTTATTTTTAAGTAGATCTTTAATTATTTCCGGCAAGTGTTCCGCATTATCGGGTACATGGTGTTGGGCCGGCCGCGCATTCATGCCCTTAACCAGGCTTACTACATGGCATCCTGCGTATAAGGCCTCACTTAAAACGGTGCTATAACCCTCATATGATGATGTATGCAAAAATATCTTTGAGCGCTGCATCATGGCAAGTACTTCGGGGTGTTGTAGTTCTCCCATTAATTTAATATTATTTTCAAGTTTTAACCTGCTTACCTGCTTTTTAAGATTTTCCATTTCGGGCCCTTTACCGCAGATAACCGCTTTTATATTGGGGAATTGGGCGGTTAAGTTTTTAACTACTTTAACAAACAAATGATATTGCTTAAGCGGGATAAGGGAACCCGCGCCCATGATATCAATATCCCTGTCAACTGATGCCGTATTAAAAAGCGAGATATCGATACCTGTGGTAATGGTATGTGCAGGCAATATGCCATAATTTATCCTGAACTCATTTGCCAAAAAATCTGATATGGCTATTAATGATTCCTTTGCGGGTTTTATCCGGTGTACGTACTCGTTGCCTGCTTTAGCATCCTGGCCAAGCAGCCATATATAATGCGGCAAACTGTATTTTTTTGCAAAGTGGCTGCCAATATAGGCGCATTCTCCAATCCAAAAACTCAACAGCCCAGCAAGCTGATAAGTGTTATGCAGTTTTTTTAAGGTTTTCCATACACGCCTCCAGGTAATTAGCCTGAATAACTGCCCCCGGCCCTTACCCCCATGCGGTATAACATCAACTCCATACCAGTTATATCGCGAAGTGGTATAAGGGTATTGAAAAGTGACTACAATAACACGCAGCCGCGGGTTATGCTGTTTTAAAGCTTTTACAAAAATTTGCATGGGCGGTACACAGGTAGTATCATTACCATTTGCCGGGAAGCCCGGAGTTAATATCACCAATGCTTTTAACTTATCCATTTAAAGGGAAATTATTTTGTTGCAATAGTTTAAACTTGCAACATTGTGCGTAATAAATAATATGATCTTGCCCTGGGCGGTTAGTAGTTTTAACTGGTTAAGTATAGCATCTTCGGCTTGCTGGTCCATTTCGCCAAAGGGTTCATCCAGTATTAGTACATCAAAATCATGACATAATGCCCTTGCCAGCGCTATACGCTGCCTTTGGCCGCCACTGAGGTTTTTACCGTTTTCCCTGATTATCTTATTTATCCCTTCAGCATAGCCCGATAATAATGGCTCAAGACCGCAAAAGGTTATTACCTCAGCCAGTTTTTCGGGGTTGTGTTGTTTATCGGTAAGGGTAATGTTTTTAAGAATGGTATCATGAATAAAGAATGTTTGTTGTTTTACATAGGCAATCTTTGTCCAGTAATGCTGTCTTTTTATGGTATCGGCAGGCCTGCCGTTTACTTCTATGTAACCGGATTCGGGGGTTAAAAAGCCCAGGACCAGGTTTATGAGCGTAGTTTTGCCACTGCCGGATGCCGCCGAAAAGCCCGCAAAATCGCCGGTGGAAACTTCAAAGCTAATTCCGTTTAATATTGTTTGTTCTTTATAGCTAAAACGAACATTATTGAAACGGATAGCGCTGAGGGGTTCATCAATATTAAGCAGATCGTTTTTTGCAGGTACTTTTGATTCTTTTACTGCAAGCAGATCATTTAAAGTAAACTCGTAGGTTTTTATTTGGCCGCTGCTGTTCAGGATTTTGATAATACCCGGAATGATCTTATAAGCCGCTGCCATAAACACACCGATTGTAAGCATACTTATCACAGGGCCATGGGCCGAAAACTTATTAACGAACACCAAAATATAAAAACCAAATATGGCAAACACTTCAACCAGTCTTGATGGCAAAGCCTGCAGGGTTTGTTGTGTAGCAATGTTATTATTTAATTGCTGTTGGTAATTGTTATACCTGGCGGCCAGGAAATCGCTTGTGTTGTAAATATTGCTTTCTACAAAGCCCGATAACGATTCCTGTAAATATTGGATGCTTTTTTCACTTGTTGTTTTGGTATGTACCCGTACCTGTTTTGATTTTCGCCGGATGAAGTAAGCCAGGATAATTACCGGTGGTACCAGCAACATCAGTAGTAATAAAAACAATATCGGTTGGTAAATCAATATTGCGCCAACGGTAAATAAAATGAGGATACTTTGCGATATGATCTGCTGAACGTTGTTTAGTATATAATGGCTGAACTCGATGGGTTGCTGACTGATCTGCCGGATATGTACCGATGAATCAACATTTATAAATTTTATATAATCGTCTTTAAGGTAATGTAAAATATTTCTTTGGGATAAGCGCGAAGCTACTCCATAAAAAAAGTGATGCTGAAAGCGCATAATAAGATAACCCAGCCAGTTTTTTAAACAATACAATACCAGGAACAAGCCAATAAGCAGTATCGAATCCTGGTTGAACCAGGCGTTGGGAAGCCAATGGTGGCTAATGGGCTTGCCCGAGGTGTAAAAGCTGATAACGATTAGCAGTAATCCTAAAAATAAAATATCAAGTATGCTGATAAGCACATCGAACAGGATGAGCCTGTACAACCTGTTTTTTTCCTGCGTGTTAAGCAGGGCTAATATTCCTTTAAAAATATTCTTCAAAACGTTTGATAAAGTATTGTTGTTAACGTGCCTGGAAGCTGCAGCCCCGCTCCGGAAAGGAGGGCTTAAAAGCTCTTCCAAAGTCTCCCTACCAGGGGAGATTTAGAGGGGCTATTTATTCATTTATTTCCATACACCTTCTAAACATTACGAACTTTAAAGCACAATGGTTGCCCACTATAAACTATAATGCCCCGGTGAGGAATCCTACCGGGGCATTAATAATTTATAAAGCTGATTTTTAGCTATTGATTTAACTTGATCTCGACCCTGCGGTTTAAAACTCTTCCTTCTTCGGTTGTGTTATCGGCAACAGGTTTGCTCTCGCCATAACCTTTAACGGTTAAATTATCGGCGCTGATACCACTGTTTACAAGGTAAGTTTTTACCGAATTGGCCCTTTCAACAGATAGTTCCATATTACGCTGGTCTGTACCTTCGGCAGATGAATTACCGTTTAATACAAACTTTACTGTGGCGTCTTTTTTCATTTCAACCACAGCCTGATCCAGGGCCTGGTATGAGCCGGTTTTTAATACAGCAGAGTTAAATTCAAACTGGATATTGCTGAAATTATAGTTTGGTTTTGCGGGTGGCGGCGGCGGTGTTTGTGCAGGGGCCGGTGCAGGCGGCGGTGTTGGTTTTGGAGTTGGCGCATACATTTTTTCGGTTTCTACCGGGGCCGGCTTTTCCACTAATTTCTTGGCCTTACAAGCAGGAAAAGTAACGGCCGCTAATGCAATAAGTAAAGGAAATAACTGCGTTTTTGAAACTTTCATAGTTAAGTTTAATTTTTTAGTAAACATAAAAAAATAATCGCTATTCAGCCTAAACTGGTATAACGGATATATAAATAAAAGGAATATAATGACAATTTGTTGGCAGATGTCCTAAATCCTTTGCTGCCAGTTAAAACGGGAAATTGCCCGGATAAGTATTTATCAGCTTACTGCACATAAAAAGTTTTGGCAAGCGCCGGGTTAAAATGGGCCGGTAATATTAACCAGGTATTAATACGTTGTTAAATTAAGTACAACTACTGCCCATATTTTTTAAAGATTTATTTTACTTTGCATTAACCTAAATACATCATTATGAAAACAAGTACTCCATTTGAAAGTATCCAAACACCTGATATTCATTTTCTGCGCCGGATAGCCGTATTAAAAAAATACCCGGAGGTAAGGCAATTAATGGGTTATGATCCATGGGCAGCTGTACTTACATTTTTTATAGTTGCCGGGCAAATTAGTTTTGCCTGGGGTGTTAGTGTCTGGTTCCCCTCTTTTGGGGCTTACTGGTGGCAAATAATCCTGTTATCATACATAGTTGGCGGTACTATGAACCATTGGTCGGCAATGGCTGTGCATGAAATGGCACATAACCTGATGCTGAAAACCCCGGCACAGAACAAAGCACTGGCAATTTTTGCTAATATCCCTGTTTTAGTGCCCGGAGCAATCGCCTTCAGAACCCACCATATGAAACACCACTCCCATTTAGGTATCGAGGATGTAGATAACGACTTCCCCAGCCATTGGGAGGTTAAAATGGTAGGCAAATCGGGAATCAGGAAGTTCGTTTGGCTGTTTTTTTATATATTTTTCCTGTTTTTGGTACGTGGTTTTGATACCAAACCTACACGCTGGGAGTGGGCCAATATCATTACGCTGATAATTACCGATGTATTGATCTTTGTTTTTTTGGGGAAGGTAGCCATCATTTACCTGTTTCTTTCCACCTTATGGGGTTTTAGTCTTCATCCAGCGGCAGGGCATTTTATTCACGAACATTTTATTTTCCGGGAGGGACAGGAAACTAATTCCTACTACGGCTGGCTCAACCTGGTTTGCTTTAACGTAGGTTACCATAACGAGCATCACGATATCATGAACATTCCCGGCCGGTTTTTACCAAAATATTATAAGATCACTAAGGATTTTTACCAGCACCTGGATTCAACCCGATCATGGACACGGATGTTTTATGATTTCATTACCAAACCCAGCCTGGGTGCCGATAAACGCTACGTGCGTAATGAGGAGGTACGCAAGCAGGGCATAAAAATCGCCGAAGTAATGAAGCGGGAAAGGGAGTTGGTGTAAATAGATAATTATAAAAAACTACTTAAGTTTTACGCGTCATTACGAGGTAAAAAGCCCATCCAACCCCGGAAGGGAGAGCTTTAAAAAACTTCGAAGATCAAAAGTCTATCCTACCCGGGGAGATTTAGAGGGGGCTCATTGATTTTCTGATATCCCACACAACCACATTCCAGTCCTCCAACCCATCGTTGTGGCTGCTTACAACCTCAAACCCCATTTTTTGGTGAATCTTTAACGATTTGGTGTTCCTTATAGCTACTTCTGTTATACAAAGTTGATAATCTTTCGCTACCTGGCTGGCCGTGGCGTTGTAAAGCTTGCTTAATAAACCCAGGCCGCGAAAATCTTTGTCAACACAAACCTGTCCCCCTACAAAAAATTTGTAAGCTGTTAAAGGCTTGCCCCGGTATTGGTTTTTATGAAACTCCCTGAACATGGGTGCAAGAGTTGGCACTTCATTTTCCATAGTAGCAGTCATGGCCAGGTTATAGCCTATTACTTGGTTTTTATGCAATGCCACAACCTGTGGTATCTGCGATGCCATTAATTGCAATAAGGGTACAGTATGCTCTGCAAAAAGGAAGCCCTGCTGTTCCTGTTGCTCGGTGCTTAGTGTTTTGCACAGGTTTTGACTTTGTAACCGAACAATCTGTTCAAAATGCTCCGTTGATGTTGCGGGGTGAAATGTTATTTCTGATAGCGTATTTGTATTCATGCCTGGGCAAATGTCTTTATTTATGGGAATTTGCGCAAGTGCAAAATAAATTTGAAATGATGACATATTCCGCACCTCATTGTAGCGTTGTAAAATCAGGAGACTCAGTTAAGTAAATTATCGTTACTGCTTTTTGTTTTCATCCATCATTTCCAGCCAGCCATCTTTGGTAACAGCATATTTGGAGAAGTCCCGGGGCTTTTTGCGTTTGATGTTATTGGTTTTGGAAGGACCGCGTAAGGGTATAATCAGTATACATAAAAATGCGAAGATCGTCAATGCAGAAATCATCATAGAATAGCTTTTTAGCTACAACCGCGTAAGTTGTAATTGCCTGGATATTAAACATAATGATTGGTTGAGATCTTCTTAAGTAAAACACCGGGGCGATTAATTCCCTTTGCTTTACAATCTCATGCCCCAATATAGGTAAAAGCTTCCTAAAACCATCACACTTATTTTTCTTCGCCTGTAAACTGTAATTGGCTGCAAGTTTCCAATATCAAGCATCAGTATTTACAAAACACGACTAAAAACCAGGGATGATTGCCATTACATTAATTACTACAGCATAGGCTTGGTACTACTGAATGATTGATTAACAATACATTACAAGTGTAATTAATATAGAAATATAAATTGCCTTAGTACACTTTTATTTAGGTAGCTTTGAATTGTTATGCGGTAATATTATTCTGGGAGTAGCTGTCCCTCATTACTGCGGTTTCAAAACATCAAATCACACAAATAAATATAAGATCTGGAGGTATTGATCCCCTGCTCTTAAGATCCTTCAAAGCCCGGGTAAAAGAACACCTACAGGGGCTTTATTTTTTATATAGATTAAGCATATCATGGAAGAAAGAAAGTATTTAACTACCTGGAAAAGGTACATGCCCGTTATCCGTCTGCATTTGAAAAAAAGCCTGAATGAAGATCAACAATTTAAACTAAACATAACTGATTTTGAATCTGCGGGCGATCGTGGAAAATCTGGTTATACCTTCAATATCAACATGGAAAATGGAAAGGTTACCAATAACATCAGCGGATCGGCCGTAGCACGCGATCTTTTTGAAGCCATTAAAGGCGATGACGCAGTTAAAGCCATGCTACTTGATAAAAACGTTAAAATAAGTGTAGGTAAATCATTTGTGCTCAGCATCAAAACCACCCACCTTTCAACTTACCGGTAGGCTAAATTAACAAGCCATTAAAAAGGAAATAGCCCGTGGTTATTTCCTTTTTTTATGCAGTTTGCTTTTTGATGCTTTGGCCGATGATTTATGAGATTTGGAAACGGTTGTTCTCCCTTTTTTTGAAGCCCTGGCATGCAGTTTCTTTGAACTATGCCGGCGGCTATGTCTCTCGGCTACATAAGTTTTTTTGATAACCGGTGCAAAATCAACCGCCTCGGGATGGGCCGATGGATTAAAAGGGTTGAAGTAGTAAATATTATCTGCATCCCAGTTTTTTAAACCCGCCTGCAGCCTTTCATTAAATGCTGCCTCATTCTTTAGTTCTGGCGCTGTCCATCCGGCTTCGGCCAAACCGGCAATCCGCGGGAAAAGCATAAAATCCAGGCGTTGTTCCGAAGCTATCTTTTCTGTCCAGATGTTGGCCTGTACGCCAATTACCTGGCCCGATGCAAGCTGGTATGCCGGTAATTGCCTGTCGGGGAAATTATAAACATCTGTAACCCGGTTAAATACGCCGTTCCAGTTCCGGCCCGCTATATGCCCGCCATCCTGCAGGAAATCAAAATAAAGCGGCAAACGCGGGCAAAGCACTACCTGGTAATTTTTTTTCAATGCCAGGCTCAGTTGTCCCGGCAGGTTTTGGCGCCACCAGAAAATAATGGTTTTGCCAGCCGGCAGATCGGTTTGAGTAGCCTCGTCCCATGCCAGGATCTTGCTACCCATGTTGGTAACTGTATCTGTCATCCGCTTAAAAAAATAGCGCTCCAGTTCGCCGACATCTGCAAAGTTTTTAGTCTGCATCAGCTTTGCTATAGCCGTATCCAAACTCCATGCCTTTATGCCAAAAATCACTTCATCACCCCCCAAATGCATCATTTTGGCAGGGAAAAGCGAATTGGTTTCTTTTATGATATTAGCCAGGTACTGATAAGTTTCTTCTTTAGCAGGGTTAAAAGTAAAGTTGGGATAGCCCGCAACACTTCCCCCAGAATATTCGGGATAAGCCTTATTTGCCGCTGTGGCGTGGCCTGGCATATCAATTTCGGGAATTACGGTTATAAAACGTTGGGCAGCATAGGCTACAAGTTCCCTGATATCGTTTTGGGTGTAATATTCGGCTTCGGCACCGGTATCACTGTAATTGCCAACGCCACCAACAGCGGTTAATTTTGGATATTTCTTAATCTCGATGCGCCACCCTTGTACATCGGTTAGGTGCCAGTGAAATTTATTCAATTTATAATAAGCCATCCAGTTTAGCAGCTGCTTTACTTTTTCTTTGCCAAAAAAATGCCGTGATTCATCCAGCATGAGACCGCGCCATTGGTATCGTGGGGCATCGGTTATTTCGGTGGATGACAGGATAATATTTTGGTACCCGCGTGCGTCTGTTGCATCTGTTGATGCCAGGGTAAGGTTTTCGCCTTCTTTGGGGTGATCTTTAATGAGCTGTAATAGCGAGATTAACCCATAAAAAACACCTTCCTTAGTGGAGGATGATATAGTTACCTGGTCGGGTGCAATTTTGAGTGAGTATGCTCCAATAGTTTGGTTTGTATTGGTTAAAATAAGCTTTATTGAACTTTTGGAGTCCCCGTTGCTTACCTCGGGCGATAAGCCTTTTGCTTTAAATAATTCCTTTTGAAAATAAAAGGCCAAAGCGGTTAACGAGGTATCGCTTACACCGATGGTAGACCGGTTATTAATACTGATTTGCCCTACACCAGTTACAATCGACCGGGGCTGCGGAATTATATTTAAGTTTTGCGCCTTCAGATAACACGACACCAGGAGCAGCGCTGCTAAAAATTTAAATTTCATTCAAAAAAGCAAGTTCAAATTATTGGGTAACCGCTATGATAGGTATTTTTCGGGAAATGCCGGTAATTTATTTGTAAAATGTGGGAAATATGCATAAAAATGCGGTTTTTATCGATATTTATCCCACTTTTTTGGAAGAAAAAAGAAAGAAAAATCGAGTTTAATCGAGATTTGTTATCTGAGATAAATTATAAAAGGTCTCTACAAAAAAGGCCGGTCGTATTTAAATGCGACCAGCCTTTTTTCACATTAGTTACTAAGTTAACTGATGCAGCTAACTATTCACCAATCAACCACTCACTAAAACAATTATTTCCATCCACCGCCTAATGAGCGGTAAAGATCGGCGGTTGCGGTTAACTCATCTCTTTTTATAGAGGCAAGCGCCAGTTCGCCTTGCAGTACATTGCTTTGGGCTGTTATTACTTCAAGGTAATTGGCCAGGCCGTTTTTGAACAGCAGGCTGGCATTGGTAGTTGCCTGCTGTAAGGTTTTTACACGGTTTGCCGCTATGGCCTGCTCCTGCTTAAGTTTTTCAATTTTAACCAGCGCGTCTGATACCTCGCCAACCGCATTCAATACCGACTGCCTGAACTGAAGAACTGTTTTTTCACGGTCGATTTTGGCAACCTGGTATTGGGTACTCAGTTCTTTGTGCTGTAACAAAGGAGTAACAACACTACCTGCAACAATACCAAACAAGGCGGCCGGTATGTTAAACCAATTGCTGGCTTTAAAGGAGTTAACTCCCCCACTTGCAGTGATCCTTAATGCAGGATACATTTCTGATTTGGTAATACCCACCTTGGCATTGGCAATGGTTAAAGCCAGTTCCTGGCTCCTTACATCGGGCCTGCGGCTGATGAGGGTAGATGGTACGCCTGCTGTTAACGTTTCAGGGAATTTCACGTCGTTTAAAGTACCGTTTCGTTCAATGCTATCCGGCAGTCTTCCGGCTAATATGCTCAGGGCGTTTTCCTGCACGGCTACATTCCTTTCAAATTGTGGCACCAACTGAGCTGCGGATTGTTGCTGTGCTTCAGCCTGTTGTACCGCCAATAAGGTAACCTGCCCGGCATCATACTGTAAACGGATGATCCTTAAGGTACTATCGTTCAGTTTTACATTCTTTTTGGCAATGTCCAACTGCGCATCCAGCATCAACAGGTTATAATATCCCTGTGATACACCAGCCACAATATTGGTTTGAATTGCCTTTTTAGCCTCGGTAGTTTGCAGGTATTGTGCAAGCGCCTGGCGGCTTTGGTTACGGATCTTACCCCAGATATCAGCTTCCCATGAAAGGGCTAAATTTGCCGAGTAGTCCTCAACGTGCTTTGTTCCTAAACCATACTGCTTAATACTCAATCCGTTAAGGCTATTATCACTTGGACGGCTGGTGCTTGCTGTAACATTCAGTGCAACTTCGGGCACATAGTTCCATTTTACCTGTTTAAATAACTGTTGGGCTGYATCTATATTTTTTACAGCTATCTGCATATCGTAATTTTTAGCAATAGCGCTATCAATCAGCTTTTGCAGTGTCGCATCGGTAAAAAAGTTTTTCCACTGTATATCGGCAATACTGCTGGTATCGGCAGTGGTGGCTGCTACGCTATTCCTAAAATTTGCAGGCAGCTCTGCTTTGGGTGTTTCCACATCTTTTGATACTTTACAGGCACTTAAAAAGGCCATAAGTAATGCAAAAGCTAGTGGGGTTATATATCGTTTCATTTGTTTGTTGCTTTGAAAGAGTCAAGAACCAAGAGTCAAGAATCAAGACAGAAGACAATCTTCAATCCTATTATTCTGTAACTTTTACTTTTCTATCCTGACTCTTGATTCTTTACTCTTGATTCTATTCTTAATTATTCTGCAGTTCCAATTTTTTAGCGTCAATGGCATGCCCTTTTTTATGACCTGATCCATCGTTGTTCAGTACAGCCAATGGTACACCACTAATTCGTTCCTGTAATCCCTGGAATATCACAAACAATACCGGGATGATGAATAAACCTAATAGCACCCCTGATACCATCCCGCCGGCAGCACCAATACTTATAGAGTGGTTACCTTGTGCAGATGGACCGGTTGCAATACTCATCGGGAATAAACCGAATACGAAAGCCAGCGAAGTCATGATGATCGGGCGTATCCTCAGCCTGGCGGCTTCAATTGCCGATTCAACCAAACCATGCCCGGCCTTGCGTCGCTGTACTGCGAACTCTACAATAAGGATAGCATTTTTGGCTAACAAGCCGATGAGCATGATCAAGGCTACCTGTACGTAAATGTTGTTTTCGATACCGGTTAAACCCAATACCACAAACACACCCAATATACCTGTAGGGATTGAAAGGATTACCGCCAATGGTAATATATAACTTTCATACTGTGCTGATAATAAGAAATATACAAATATCAAACAAAGCATAAATATAACTGCCGACTGCCCGCCCGAAGAAATTTCTTCGCGGGTTTGGCCAGCAAACTCGTAGGCAAAACCCGACGGTAATTGCTCCTTGGCTGTTTCCTGGATGGCCTTAATGGCATCACCGGAACTATAACCCGGTTTTGGGATAGCGTTGATCTCGATAGAGTTGAACAGGTTGTAACGTGAGGCGGTTTCTGAACCATACACACGGGTTAGTTTAACCAGTGTATTGATAGGTACGTTTTCGCCGGTTTTATTTTTAACAAACACCCGGTCAATTGCTGAAGGATCTGTCCTATCCGCAATATCAGCCTGAACTACTACGCGGTAGTATTTACCAAAGCGGTTAAAATCTGATGCCTGGGCAGTACCGAAGTAAGCCTGCATAGTTTGCAAAATGTCTTTAACATTTACACCCAACTGGTTAGCCTTTTCGTCGTCAACTTCTAATTGTAACTGAGGATAATCTGCTTTATAAGAAGTAAAGGCATAAGCGATAGCCGGTTTCTGCATCAGCTTTCCTATAAAGTTATTGGCAACGCCGCTAAATTTATCCAGCTTGCCGTTGGTTTTATCCTGCAGCATCACGTCAAGTGCTTCCACGTTACTAAACCCGGGAACAGTTGGAAAACTGAATACGAAGAAGGTACCACCTGGTATGCCAGCTAATTTCCCTCTTACTATATTCTGTATATCGTCAATATTTTTAACAGGGCCCCTTTCATCATTAGGTTTTAGCAACAGGAAAATTACCCCGGCTGATGGACTGCTGGATTGTGTTAAAAAGTTAAAACCAGATAACGCGGTAACAAACCTTGCTGATGGTAAAGTTTTCAGCTGATCTTCGGCCTGTTTAAAAATTTTATTTGTACCACTTAACGAAGTTCCGGATGGTGTATTAACAGCTATGGCCACAAAACCCTGGTCTTCGGTAGGGATAAAGCCGGTTTTTGTTTTATTTACCAGGTAAACTGTAGCTGCTACTACCAACACAAGCCCGCCTATGCTCAACCATTTTTTACGGATCAGGAACTTTAAGCCCCCAACGTACCTGTTGGTCATATAATTAAAACCACCATTAAAGCCTGCATAAAATTTTTCTAAAAACCCTTTTTTAGGTTCATTATGACCATCTGCACTATGTTTGTTCTTTAAAAACAAAGCGGCAAGTGCAGGGCTTAAGGTTAAAGCATTAACAGCCGATATAATGATGGCTATAGCCATGGTTAACGCAAACTGCCGGTAAAATATACCTGTTGAACCTACCATGAAGCTTACCGGTAAAAATACGGCTGCCATAACCAGCGTAATAGATATAATAGCGCCTGTAATTTCGCGCATAGCCTCGGTAGTTGCTGCTTTTGGGGTAAGGCTTGGGTCGTGTTCCATTTTGGCATGCACCGCCTCTACCACCACAATAGCATCATCCACCACAATACCTATGGCCAGCACCAATGCAAACAGGGTTAAAAGGTTAACAGAGAAGCCAAAGAGGTTCATGAAGAAGAAGGTACCGATAATGGCTACCGGAACTGCTATAGCCGGGATCAGGGTAGACCTGAAATCCTGCAAGAAGATAAATACTACTATAAACACCAGTATAAAAGCCTCTACCAGTGTATGCTCAACCTGGTTAATTGATTCATCAAGGTCGGTTTTGGTGCGATAGAACTGATTGTATTTGATGCCGGCAGGAAAATCCTTTGATAACTTTAGCATCAGCTTATCAATCTCAATCTGAATTTGGTTGGCGTTTGAGCCCGACAATTGTATGATACCAATAATAATACCGTCGTGCCCGTTCAGGTTACTCACGCTATTATAAGAATAGGCACCCAGTTCAACACGGGCTACATCTTTTAAATGTAATACAGAACCATCTGCATTTGCACGGATAGCAATATTCTGATATTCCTCTGGTTTGGTAAGCTTACCCTTATATTTAATTACATATTCAAAAGCCTCGTTACTGCGCTCACCAAATTTACCAGGTGCGGCTTCCAGATTTTTGTCCTGTATAGCTGCCATTACTTCGGCGGGTGTAACTTTATAAGTTGCCATTTGTGCTGGATTAAGCCAAACACGCATGGAGTAATCCTTAACACCACCAAAAATACTGGCCGAACCTACACCCGTGATACGTTTAATTTCGGGTACAATATTGATCTGTGCATAGTTGGCCACAAAGGTCTGATCGTATTTTTTTGGATCCTCGGTATAGATAGCCATAGCACCTATGAAGCTGTTTTGTTGCTTGGTAGTGGTTATACCATATTGCACCACTTCGGCAGGTAACTGGCTTGTAGCCTGTGAAACACGGTTTTGAACGTTTACCGCCGCCTGATCGGGGTTGGTACCTTGTTTAAAGTAAACGGTGATACCCAACGAACCGTCGTTACTGGCGGTTGAGGTCATATAGGTCATATTTTCCACACCGTTAATCGCTTCTTCTAATGAAGGCGTAACAGAACGTAAAATAGTTTCGGCATTAGCGCCCGGGTAAACAGCAGATACCAATACTGCCGGAGGGGCAATATCCGGGAATCGCTCTAAGGGCAGTTTTGTTAAACCAAGTACACCAACTATCACCAATAATATGGAGATCACTGTGGAGAGTACTGGTCTTTCTATAAATTTTTGAAACATGATTTTGTGATTTTAATTTCGGAATTCGGATTTTCGACTTCGGATTTATCAGACACCATTTATCGTTTCGTAATTGGACAATACAAACGGCAACCAATTAAACCTTTCACCTTTGGCCTTTCGCCTTTTACCTAAATTCTAACTCTTGATTCTTATTTATTAACTACAGCAGCAACCTTATCGGCAGCTTTTTGAGGTGCAATCACTGTACCTTCAACTAAGTGGTCCATACCGCTTAACACAATTTGGTCGCCGGCTTTAAGGCCATCTTTAACCAGGTAGTTTTCGCCGCTTTTGCCTATGATATTGATAGGTACTTTTTTCACCTTGTTGCTATCTGCAAGGGCAAAAACAAATACTTTATCCTGCATTTCAACAGTCGCCGATTCCGGTACAATTAATGCATCGGTATGGTGTAAGCTCAGGCGCACTTTACCGGTGTTGCCGGCACGTAGTAAACCATCCGGATTGGCAAAGTTTGCCCTGATGGTGATAGCGCCGGTATTTTTATCAAACTGGCCGTCAATCACATCTATTTTACCTTGTTTAGCGTATTCGCTGCCATCAGCTAATAATAATGATACTGATGGTAAGTGTTTCAGCTTGTCTTTCAAAGTTTCGCCGGGATATTGTTCTTTAAAACTTACAAAATCCTTTTCGCCTAAAGAGAAGTAAACATGCACATCGTGTACATCAGATAGCTGTGTTAATGCTTCAACATCCTGCGGAGTAACTAAACTTCCTTGTTTTTTAAGTAAACGACCTATATAACCGCTAACAGGTGCTTTAATGAGGGTATAACCCAAATTGATTTGTGCGGTTGATACATTTGCTTTAGCCGATTCGATATTGGCTTTAGCAACCTGGAAAGCAGCCTTTGCTGTTTTTAACTGGTAATCAGAAACTACTTTGTTTTCAACCAATGGAGTTAATTTATCTACTTCCAGTTGTGCATTTCCCTGGGCCGCTTCCGCAGCATGCAGACTTGCTAAAGCGTTGTTTAATGCTGCGCGGTAAGGCTGATCGTTTATTTTAAATATAGGCTGACCAGCGCTTACAAAGGCGCCTTCGTCAACAAATACTTTGTCTAATGCACCGCTTACCTGCGGCCTTACTTCTACGTTAACAGTGCCTTCTATAGATGCAGGATATTCCTGGTAAGTGGTTTGATTGCCTGATGTTATACTTGCTACAGGTAATGCTGGTGGAGGTGGCGCCTGCTGCGTTTGCGGCTTGGGCGAGCAACCATATAATGTAAGTGCTAAGAGCGCTAATGTGATACTTTTCATGATGATTAATTTTAAAGTGATAGATGATTTGTGAAAAATAGCCTTGCGGCCGGTTGTTATATATTGAGTTAATTGTTTTCTTGTTATTATTATATGTGTGCAATAAGGTTAAATGATAACCATATAATTAAAAATTAGCTGTGCTAATGGTGCTTTGCAGATTTAGTAGCATCAGATAGTTTTATGCTGTTTATTAATGTTATGTAAAAGTTAAGATCCATGATGATGTTATTTGTTTTTGTTTACTTAACAGTGTTAAATGGTTTAACGATGTTAAAATTATGTTAAAAAATTAATCCGGTTTAATGGATTTGATGATGCCAGTAATGGTATCCGTTAGTACCTGGCGATTAATATCGTCTGATGAACCGCGGCTTAACAGGTTGATAGATACCAAACCATGTACAACCGACCAAAAGGTGTAATATTTAGTACAGATGATATCAGAAGCAGGGTTATCAATATGCATTACTTTTCCAATCACATCGGTGAACAGGTCCCATGGCATTACTGATTCTTCGAGCTTATTGATCTCCTCGCAACAACAATTTGTAGTTACCCCAAACATGATCTGGTAAAGCTCCTTGTTGGCAAAGGCAAAGTTCCAATAAGCCAGCCACATGGCTTCCAGTTGTTTTTCTGGTAAGCGATGTTTTTCATGAGCAGCCCTCAAATCCTGCGCTAAAATAAGATAGCCTTTGCGGGCAAGTTCAAGCAGGATAGCCTCTTTATTGGCAAAGTACTCGTATATGATAGGTGCCGTATATTCTATTACATCGGCAATTTTGCGCATACTTAAAGCTTGCCATCCCTCCTCTTTTACAATATGGAGCGCGGCATCCAGGATGTTGATCCTGGTTTCGTCTTTTAAGCGTTGAATACGTTCTTTACTGGCCATTTTATTTACGCGATAAATTATTTAACAGCGTTAAGCAAATATATAACTGTTTATTGACCCATAGTACCATCGCTTTGTAAAATTGAGATCATCTAAATGTCAGGAGGTGGGAGGAGAATCAAGAAGTAGGAGTTAAGAATCATTGCCTTCGTCGACCTCTTTATAATGACGTGTTTGTAAGTTATTGATTATTAGTATATATTTTACACATTGCTCTATACATCGTCATTGCGAGGTACGAAGCAATCCCCTACCTACAGAGTAGCTTTGCATATCCGATCTGCATAGTTTGGGATTGCTTCGTACCTCGCAATGACGCGCTTTTTTTCATGTCATTTACTATTTTTTCCTGGTTACCCCTGGTGGTTACTCCCAATGACTGGTAAGAGGTTATGTGTAAAAAATACATTGATAATCAATGCCTTACAATAACGAACGGGTTTATACTTGAGCCTGGACTTGTCTTTATTCTTAACACTTACCCCTCCCTTTACTTCTCTGCCAAATAAATCATCTGCCCTAAATGATACCCCTGGTGAATTGTTCTGTTGATCAGGATATTCAGTTTGTTACGATGAGGTTCGTTGACGAAATCCTCTGCAGATACCGCGCTGTGTTTAGTAAACCATTCTGCAGGTTGCATGGTATCAAATTTTTGTTTGAGTGCGGTATTTACATTATGCCAGTATTCCTTGATTACACCTATCGATGGTCGTTCAAGTCCGGATGTCTCGGAATTTTTAAGAAAAATCTTGTCCAGGTCTGGATAAAGCCTATCGCCAAGCTCCAAAAAAGTAAATAATCCATCACTCACTGCAGCCAGGTGCCCCAGCAGGTAATTACCTGTATTACGACCGGGCGCAGTTTGGGCTGCAAGCTGGTCGTCAGTAAGTTTATCCAGCAAAGCATTTAAACGGGTATTTTGCAGTTCCCAGTTTGATATTGCCATTTTGATGAATAATTCTGTTGTTATTTCCTGTTGAGTTTCCATGATGGGTGTTTATGTTTTTAACTATGTGAGATGTATTTAATTATGCTGATTTATTTCCCAGCCGTCAAAAGGCTTAACAGTTGCGCAATTTGGTGTTCCATCTTTTGCAGTCCCTGGTACCTTTGTTTCCAGGATTAATTTAGGGCCTGCAGTAAGCTGATCAATAGTATCCCAGGTAATGCCGGTTAGTGGTATTTTGAGCCTTCTTGTCCAGGAGCCAATTTGCCCGGCCAAAGTTCCTATATCTATATAAATAAAATTGCTTGGGTATGGGCCTTGTACATAAGGGCTGCTGAATTTGGGCAAACTGTCTTTTAACCTGTCGCCTTTAATATTAACGGCTAAATGAAAATGCAGGTCTTCCGAGTTGGATCGCTGCGTTTGTACAGTTTCATATGTACTGCCCGATCCTTTTTGCAGACCAAAGTCGACATTGGCAGGTGGCTTTTGCAGAATAATATGAAGCGATAATTCCATAGCAGATAAATTAAAGGCTCTTAGAAGCTGTTTAAATTTGATTTATTAATGTTTTTATACTTCTAATGATGAAGAACATATCCATGTGTCATTGCGAGGCGTGAAGCAATCCCCGCCCTTACAGAGTAGCTTTGCAAATCAGATCTGTATAGTTGGGGATTGCTTCGTACCTCGCAATGACGGTCTGTTTATTTGTTTTTATGCCACCAAGGTATTACTTATAAAGCAAACCCGTAATTCTTTGCCCATTTATCTTTGATCACGGCACGTGATTTTACAAATTCATGATCTGCGCCCTGTGCAACGGCGTCCAATGGGTAACGCAAGGGGCGTTGGCCTTTATTGAGGTTAATAAGATCGAGCACGCCATCTGCAATGGTTTGCGGATCCATTTTGTAATCGGCCATCTTGCCAAATAAAGCGCCACCCATTGCATTGAATGTATTGACAGCATCTTGTCCATAGGCGGCAATGATGTCTTCCTTATCGGCGTTCAAGCCTGTTTTGGTGCCATTATTCATTTCGGTTGGGTAAACACCGCTTTGTATTGACACATTCTCTATCCCATAAGTTTTCAATTCATGATTAAAACCTTCTGTTAACGACTCCATCGCGAATTTGGAGGCCATGTAAGGCACCATAAATGGCAGTGTGAAGCCGCTGGCACCAGTGGAAATATTAATGATAAGGCCATTTTTGTTTGCCCGCATGGAAGGAAGTACGGCATCATAAGTACGTAAAACTCCATAAAAGTTAACTTCAAACATTTTCTTTACCTGTTCAATAGTATATGCTTCTGCTAAGCCGTAACCTGTTATGCCTGCATTGTTCACCAATACATCAATTCTGCCATGTTTGGCCAAAGACTGAGCAAAAGCATTTTTTACAGATTCGTCACTGGTTACATCCAGCTCAACAACATCTACATTAGGTATTGCGGCCAGTTCTTTGGCAACGGCTTCATTTTTACCGGCTGTACCACGCATGGCAGCTATTACAGTATGACCCTCTTTAGCTAAAGTTTGGGTCATTAACTTACCAAACCCTGTGCTTGTTCCTGTTATTAAAACTATCTTTTTCATTTTGTTGTGTATTATTTACATAACAAAGATGGGGCAACGCAAAATGCTGCTAAATGACAAAAGGCAAAAAAGAGCGTTGATATTTGTCAAGAATAATTGGATTTTTTTTTCAGACGAAGAACGTTATACCAAATATAGTTAAGAAGTTTTTACATAAAGATGCAAAGCGATGCGCATATGCTACGCGTTTTCTTTAAGTTGAGATACCATCACAATAATCAATGCCCCAAAACCTGCAACTATTCCAAATGCCCAGCGTAAACCAGCTGCCTGTGCTATAAAACCTACTGCCGGTGGTATAATCAGGAAACCCAGGTAGCCCACAGTTGAAACTGCAGCAAGGGCCTGGCTGGTATTCATACTTTGCGATTTGCCCGCCATGCTGAATACCAGGGGCACAATACATGATACCCCCAACCCTACCATGGCATAACCAATATAAGTGGTATAGGTATAAGGCAAAACAATACAAAACAATAAACCTGCAGTTACCAGGATACCATTGAGTGTAAGTACTTTTTTAATCCCTACCGAGGCTACCAGTCTATCCCCGGTAAACCTTCCAATGGTCATGGATATCATATAAACTACAAATGCCGCTGTTGCAGCAGATTTAGACGGATGAACTACCTTTTGAAAATAAATGCCACTCCAATCGTACATGGTATTTTCGCAGGCCATCGATGCAAAACATATCAGTGCAAATTTTATCAGATGCTTATCGGGTAATTTAAAGCCCGATGTATTTGCTGTAACCACTGGTTTTTCATAATAAATGTGCGGGTAAAAAATGGCCGTTGTAATCAGCATGGCAATACCCACCGTTAACAGGTGCCAGGATGCCGCTACATTATAGGATACCATTATGTATCCAACAGCCGCACCAGCAAAACCGGCAATACTCCAGATGCCATGAAAGGTTACCATGATAGATTTGGGATAAAAAGCCTGGATACTCACTGCCTGCGAATTTGTTGACAGGTTATATATGTTACGCGCAGAGCCAAAGAAAAAAAGCAGTATTACCAATTGCCACACATAGGTGGTAAAGCCGGGCACACATAGTAATAAATTAAAAGCAATGGCGCCAGTAAGCATAATACTTTTGCTGCTAAAGTGCTTCAGCATTTTTGCTGTTATGGGTATGGTAAGCATTAGCCCTATTGGCAAAGCAAACAAAACCGCCCCTAACTGTGCCTCGTTTAAATGAAGCTGTTGTTGAATAGATGGTATGCGGGATGCCCATGACGAATATCCAAAGCCCGAAATAAAGAAGAAAACTCCGCAGGCAAATCTTAATTTCGACCTGTTGGGGACGGTAGCATTATCCATGGCCTAAAAGTAAAAATAAATTATTTACCGGCCATCTGCTTCCGTATCCTGCTCAATGTTTCTGGCGATATGCCCAGGTACGATGCGATCATATTTTGAGGGAAGCGCTGCAAAAATTCGGGATAGGTGTTCATGAGTTCTATATAACGATCTTCGGCGGTATTGCTTATGGAGGAGTGGATTCTTCTTTGGTGCGAAATGTAACTGCGCTGATCTATCTTTTTTAACATGGCTTCAATAGCAGGGACTGTCTTTTTCAGATCCTCCAGCTGCCGGTAGGATATTTGCAACAGTTCTGAATCATCTATAGCGTCAATATTATATCGGCTGGGAGTATTCGTCATAAAACCTTCATAATCGCCCATCCACCAGCGCTCTATACCAAAACGCACAATATGCTCATGACCTTTATCATCAACCGTATATTGCCTTAAGGCCCCTTTGGTTACAAATGAGATATATTTACTCGTATCGCCTTCCTGCAAAAGGTATTGCCTTTTACGCAGCTTTTTGAACTTAAAGGATTGTTTTATTACTTCAATTTCTTCATCAGACAAATTTAATGATGAGTAATCTGCTACGTATTGTAATAATGTATCAAACATTTATGCTGGATGAGTATTTAAAATATTTTCAAAAATAAACATATAATTTAATCAGCATGTTGCCCAATTATCGGCTAATTGCAATTTTGAGGCATTTGTTTGTGATGGCGATAAAGAACGCCTATTTTTGGTAAAACAATCTGTTAACCGGCTGTACCGGCCTGGAATCATCTTATAAAACATGGAATCAAGGAGTATTACCTCTGAACCAACCTATAAAGCTGCCCGTGTTGTAGCCCCGTCATTAGAACGGCATTTTAAACATTTCCATTCTATGGTAAATGCAGAAAATGAGGCCGACCTTGCTGCTCCTACTCCTGATATCCCAACAATTGAGGCTATCATCGATATCTCTTTTTGGGCCAGCCTGCGTCGTGAAGAAGGTTATTCGCCTAAATTTACTTTGGCTTTTTTACCGCCGGAGAGTGCCGGGCAACCGCTTTTGTTTGGCCATAAAATAAAACTTGCACCAAATATCCTCACCAAGTTCGCTTCGGCCGTTCAGCAGCCAGGTATCCACCTGGGTGTTTGGATAGAGGATGGCGAACTTTATGTATGGGGCACTACACTTGCCATACCTGCCTATTGTTTTGTGCTGGAGGTGATAGAACCCGGGCTGCTTGTGGTAAAACATCGCCGTGTGGATGGTTTTGGTAAGTTTGTGAACATTGCCATTTTAAAAGGCGATGATATTAAAGTAGTTGATGAACAGGGCTCTACCCTATCTGATTGCCCCACCATCCTTACTTCTATGCTTGATTTTACCCTGCCATCTTCCTGGAATGATCCGGTGAATGTGCTGGTACAGTTAGCCGCATCTATGCAGGCCCATAAACGCGGTGGAATACTGCTGGTTGTACCATCTGATAATGACGACTGGACAGAATCTATCATCTCTCCTATCTCTTACCCTGTTTCTCCGGCCTTCTCGGGTCTTACAGATCTGATGATACACGAGGGCATCGAAAAATATCATACTTCGTGGCAGGAAAAACTGCGTCGCGCTGTTGATACTATTGGCGGCCTAACATCCATAGATGGCGCCACAGTAATTAACGACAAGCACGAATTGCTTGCTTTTGGCGCCAAAATCGGCCGCTCATCAAAAAGCACACGCGTGGAGGAAATTATTGTTACCGAGCCGGTTGTAGGCTGCTCAACCAAAGTAATTCACCCGGCACAAAACGGCGGTACACGGCATTTATCGGCGGCGCAATTTGTGTTCGATCAAAAGGATGCTATTGCACTGGTAGCCTCGCAGGATGGGAGATTTACTGTTTTTGCATGGTCGCCGATAGTGAATATGGTGCATGCGCACCAGATAGATATATTGCTGCTGTAGCGTCAGCCTGCGCTCTCCAAGGCTTCCTTTGAAGTGGATGATTGGTGAGACTTAAAACCTCAACCCTATAGAAATATAAGGTAGTGATCCTTCTTTTGAAAAGCCCATCACAGCCTCAATTAAAACCAGTTGCGCGGGGATAATGTAAATACCACCACCATAGCCATCGTGCCATTGGTCTGATTTTTCGCCTGGCGCCCAAACACGGCCTACATCGTTAAAGCCGATAACGCCTATTGAGCCGGGTAGCAGGTAGGATGCAAAATCGAGCACCTTTAGGCGGAGTTCGAGGTTATTGTAAGCAATAGACTTACCGGTAAACCTGTTGGTATGAAAGCCCCTGAAGTTTTGAGCGCCGCCCAGCTTCATTTGCTGAAAATAGGCAGCATCGCCTATTGTTGTACCTAAACCTGTTCTGTTGGCAATAACCAGTATCGAATCCTTGTCAGGATTCAGGTAAAAACTAAACTCGGAGAGTATTTGTCCGTAAGTATTATGACTTTTGCTGCTTAAACCGGTAAAGCCGCTTATTGTGGTATTCCAATAGATTCCTTTTGTAGGAATGGTTGCTTTGTTACGTGTATCCAGCTGTGCGTTGGCCAATATCCCGGTGTAAAACTTTGTTCCGAACACATTTTCACCGGGATTTACCTGGCTGTAATCACCTAAAAACCTATTGGTATTGTTGGATGATTTACTATTGTAATATTGCCCTGCCACTCCTTCGCTGAAGTGCCAGCTGCCCTGAGTTTGTTTTAAAGAGACATCGGCAGTGATGTAATCATATTTGTTTCGATAATAACTAATCTTCTTATCGTCTTTATTTTCGAAAACAGTATTATTACCTATACCGAAGAAATTGCTTAGGTTATTTGGTCCCCTTGAAAGGATGTTGATACCGATATCATTGTTACCAATGGCTTTCTTCCAGTCGGCGGTATAAGTTAGTAAGAACGATCTTCTTGACAAATTATAGCTAACAAGAAACTCTTCCCTGAAAGCATATGGCTCTTTGCGGAAACCATGTTTTTCGAAAGAAAAGCCAGCGATGAGTGATATCCCAAGGTCTGTGCTGTAATTAGCCAGCACGATAGGCTCAAACCGGTCGAATTTAAAACTTTGTTTATTGTATTGATTTACGGCAGTATCTGTTGAGGTACGGATTTTTACGTCTGTTGATGGCGGCAATTTATTCTGCTGATCAGATCGGTCGTATAAAAAGAGCTTGCCTTTATTGTGCAGGTTTTTATCAACGTAAAAACTGTCTACACCATCGCCGCCAACCATACGTACCGTTATGGGTGATGGTTGGGTACCTGTTACCGAAAACTGGTCATCGCCTGCAAAGCCATACAGTCTTACCTCCTTTGTCACATCCGGTTTAAAGGTGCGCTGGTAGGTTACCTTATCAACACTTCCATCTTTTTTTATTTTATTTACTGTTAGAGTAAGATTGCCGCCTGCCTGGTTACTTAGGGTAAACTTGTCGGTTTTATCGCTGGCAGGGATCTCTACTTCTTTGGAGATGAAACGATAGTATTCCAGCGCCTGTTTATCCAGTATATTCCTTCGGGCAATCATCTTTTCGATGATCTCTGGTCCCGAAAGTTTGTAGATGGTATCGGGCATCAGCTTAACCGCGCGTTTAATCACGTCGTCGGTTAGTTTGTTTTGTACAAAAGCTATCTGCTCTTTCCAGTCTTCTTCGCTTAGCGCATTCAAAAAGTACCGGTCAAAATAGCGGGCATTAAAATTCCATCCGTTGATATCTCTTATCTCCCCGCTATACCCCTGGAACTTTGATTTTAGCCATTGATGCGCAACTATCCAGGGGAACAACCCCGAGGTTTTATAATAAACCTGGTCACGATCACGGGGAATAGGTTCATAGATGGTTTCGTGTTTGCCGTCCAGTTTTTCCCAGCGCCATTGATCTTCGTGTCGATCCCAATCGCCCAATAGCATATCCAGCAGGCGGGCCCGTAGTACTGTTTTTTCATCAACGCGGTTGTCGTTATCATCCCGGAGCTTTCGCTGTACTTTTTCGGTATTATCGGTTTTTTCAGCATCCAGCGGCTCACGTTCTTCAAACAGGAAAACCTGGTTGGCAAAATCTTTACGGTATTCGCCCAAAGCCGGATCATCCGGTACATAAACAATTTTTGGATTAGAATGCGGTATACCCAATGCCGACGCCAGTGGCGGTACAGTTAATGCCGAAAACGGGTGGGCAGCTGATACCTGGTCCTGCAAAATATCCTTTGTCACAGTAGGGCGTAAATTGGGCGGTAAACCTTTTTCAGGGTATTTTTGGATAGTTCGCAATACCCATTGCTGCCCTGTTTGGTCCTGCAGGCGAAGGGATTTGGTTTGCTGGCCACCGCCCCTTTGCAGGATCTTTAAGCCTCCCTTTTCGGTTGATATATGAAAGATGCTGAGCTTTACAGGGGCCGCCCAAAGTTTTCGGTAATTCTCTCCAAGGAAAAAACGATGGGTGCCGCTTACATTATTGTATTGGGGCTCGATGGCGAGTTTTATACTATCGCCTGTTGATTGTGCATTTACGCGGCTGGCATCAAAAAAAATTACCCCTAATAAAAACGGGAATAACGCTTTAAAAGGTTTTATATTAAGGTATTTGTGTTTCAAAGCTAACCGACTATATCATGCATATTACACAATAGTTTTAACTTAAAATAGTTTTATTTTTATGATTTAAATTCATAATTAACACCTACCCTTAAGGCTTTTAGGCCGGTAACACCCTGCAATTCTTCCAGCTCAAGGTATTCCAGGTCATTGGCGAGTATATGGCGTTCCTGCAGGTATTTGATGTATTCCTGGTATTCAGCCGCTTCGTTTTGGTTAAAATATACCATGGCTATTTTACCAGGCTGGGTAAGCCGTTCAACGGTACCTGCAATCAAAACCTTATCGATACGTTTTTTTACAACTTCGTACCTGATATTATAAGCCCCCTCTACATCAAAACGCCTTTCATCATTCCTGAAACTAATGTCTATAGCGTTTGAATGTATAAATATCAGCTGTGTAGTTTGCAGCGGGCGTGAAATCTGATCGGCTAAGCTATTGGTAAGCTTGGCAATTTCAGCCATCGACCGCAATTGCCAAAGGCGGATATTTTTAAGGTATAGCAAATCAAAAACCCGGGTGGGCGCTATAGATTGGCCAATGTAGATATCATATTCTACCCCATCGGTCCTGAATTTTTCAAAATAGCAGGGGAATGACTCTTGTACCTCATCCTGGGCTACCTCCAGGTAATGGTTAATGCTGGTATTGATAAGTTGCATGGAGTTTTCCAGGTTGCGGCGGTTGGCGAATGACAGGCCGGTCTCTTCAGACAAGGCATCGAAATATTTATCAATCACCGCTTTCTCTTCCGGATAGTTTTGCCTGAAGTGGTTTAAGAATGGGCTCAATTCATCACGCAGAAAGCTATCCAGCGTAAGCTCATCATTGGTAGTGATAAAACCACTTACCTTTTGCTGCCAGTCCTCGCATTTAAATACCAGGTTATCAATAAGGCTTAAGTGAATATTCTTTTTTAATGCCTTTAAAGTTTTCATAATAAGGGCAAGCAGAGCTTCAAGGTCATCCTGTAAAGCAGTATTGCGCTCGATAGTGGAGTTGCGGATATCTATTGCTCCAAACAACGGGTAAACATTATCAAAAACCACGGTCTCTATCTCCTGGTTCTTGCGCTTTTTTTCCCATTTTGTAAGATATGTCCAGGCTACCTCATTAAATTTCCATTGAACAGATGGCTGCAGCGAGGTAAATTTGTTCTTAATAACTTTCTCTATACGTTCATCAAACCGGTCGATACTGTTTTGCAGTAACTGGGCAATTAACGGAATAGCTGTTTGTAATTTGGAGAGCAGTTTTTCGTAAAAGCTTATTTCTTTATACGAGTAAACTTCCATTATACCTACATTTTTTTTATTGTAATAAACCGGGAAAATTCCGTACGATTTAACGCCGGCCTGTTTTAACACTTTAAGGAACGGAAATTTTGATACCTTTTCATCACTGATGGTATTAAAAAATATCGGCTTGGGGTTTCTGTTATAATCGCCGGCGATAGAATCGAAAGCTTCTTCGCCCAGGCTGTATTGCTTTGCTGACGCAATTAAAATACTTTGTGAACATTCATCATTGTCAAATACCGGCTTATTATTAACCGTTAAAAATGGCATTAACCCAAACTCAATCGATGGATCTTCGGCCAGTGTTTTTAACGACTGGATAATATGCTCATATTGTTCTGTCTCATTATTGGTAGAATGATTAACCAACTCATTCCTGATACTTTCCATGGCATGTGGAAGAGTAACATCTGTTAAAGTAATTACAGTAAAACCCTGGAACATAAAATTCGATAGTGGTAAAATACGCTCCAATGTCTCTATTCCTTCAAAATCATTGAGGTAGGGCTCTATAGTTTCAAAGTTCAGCACAGGTAAATCACCTTTTGCTATAATGTTTACGAACTGTGCATTGGTGAAAATACTGTAATAGCGCGTAAGGTTTGTTTCCGGATCTATATAACTGTACAACAGTTCGTTTTTAAGTACCGTACTGAAGCCATACATCCGCTCCAATATCAGGTTATAAACAAACCTTCTCTGGCGTTGCATAAACATTTCCGTATCAGGTATATTTTCCGCATATATACCAGAATAATGACTGGAATGAAAATTAAAGAACGCTTCGCTACTGAAAAAGATTTTATCTGGTATAGGAGTGCTTAACGCCCAGTAAAATTCTTTTTCATTGAGTATGGGCGGTGTGAGTATGCTATAAATAAGTTCCAGCATTTCACGGTACGTCTCTGCATGCTCCGGGTTTAGTTCCAGGTCAATACAGGTATCTGTTTCAAACTTATTGAGTACGTATTTGTAAAACTCGGTTTTGAGGGTTTTTTCGGTAATTACGCGCTCCTTTAAATGTTCAACAAATGGATTGAATGACAGGCACATATCTACCAGGCAAACAGTACAATCGTTCTTGCTTATATTTAATACTTCGGTGTGCATTTTTATAATAAAAAATTACCCTTGTTAAAACCTGAATGCTGTTGAAAGATAAGGGTACCATCCTTCTTCAGAGTGCCCGGCAACTATTTTTATTACCGCAAGCCTGGCCGGCGCAATATATATTCCACCGCCTGCACCGTTATGCCATTTATCAGAATGTTCGCCTTTTACCCACACCCTGCCAACATCATAAAAGCCCAGAAGCCCTGCCTGTCCGGGTACAATGTAGCTGGCAAAATTAAATAATTTTATACGCAGCTCCAGGTTGTTATAAAAGCTATATTGCCCAGCAAAGCGATATAATCTATAGCCCATCAGGTTATCCTGCCCGCCTAAAAATAAGGATTGATAAAAAGCCGTTTTACCAAGGGTAATGCCGCCTCCTACTCTATCAGCCAGCACAATGGTTCCCTGGGTATTTAAACTTTTGTACAATGCCACTTGCGGAATAAGCTGTGTAAAGGTATTTGAATAGCTATTTAAACCGGCATAACCCTGCAGTTTAATATTTACATAGCTTCCCCAGGCGGGTAGTATCCTATTGTTACGCTTATCGCTGGTGAAGTTTAATATCACACCGGCAAAAAGTTTTCGTTTATCAAAGGTATAACTATCATCACTGTTTGTACGTAATGGATTTGTAATTAAACGGCCCTTGTTATCATCAACATCCAAACTGTAATATTGAAATGACGGCCCTACACTTAAACTCGTTCCCGATTTACTTACCCATTGTAAAGCCGGATCAAACTGAACTGTATTAAACCTTGTGCGATAAAAAGTTCTGTAATCTCCCGTTTTATCAAATACTGTTTCGTTACCCCTGCCAAAAAAGTTAATATTTCCAGGGGAGTTTGCCTGGAACTGCATCAGCAAATTTGCATCGCCTACGGCTTGCACCCATTCACCGTTATATTTAATCTTAAAAGCATTTGTACTGAATGAGTGGCTGACAAATACCTGTTGCACATCATTATACGGTAACTTACGGAAACCTTCCTGGTGTGTGTATTTAAAACCTAAGCCCAGTAAAACGCCTTCGTCAGGGTTAATTTCTATATTAGCCAGCGGCATGGTATTGCTTAACAGATTTGTGCGCAGGTAAGCTGTATTGGCGCTATCTGCCGAAATATGTTTACGCACATTTGAGGTGTCGCCAATAAGCGTAAGTTTTTTACCCTTATCATAAAGCTGCACCGTATTTCTTGATTTAATGATATTGTAGTTTTTGGTACCGGTGCTATCAATAAGTCTCAGCTTAATAGGTGATGTTGCATTATTTAAAACTACCCTATCATCACCCCCCCCGGTGTAAAGACGGATCTCTTTGGTAATATCAGCACTAAAATTGATGTTCATCAATGTATCTTTTACAATACCGTTTTTATTGATCTTGTTGATGGTGATATTTAAGCCCTTACCGGGGATGTCTTTAATATTTATCAATTCATCCTTGTTGGTGGTATGTACATCAACAATTTTATTGGCGAACTTATAGTAGTAGTCCATGGCCGCCGGAATATTGGCCCTGCGTTCTTTTAATTGTTTAATCAATACATCATGTCGCAATTTGTAGGACGATTCGGGTAATCGTCTTAAACCAGCCTCTAAAACTTCATCAGTTTCTGCAGCCACAAAGTCTTTCACTATTTTTGTCCATTCATCATAGTTGTATTTTACGGCCGGAAAGCGCTCCATGAACATGGTTTTCCAGATAGAATAGCGCACATCATAAATTTCCCCATTAAAACCCTGCAGGTTTGGCGCCAGCCAGGGTTGAGCGGCTATGGTTGGCAATATTCCCTGGTTTGTATAAATTACCTGGTCACGGTCGCGCGGCACAGCTGTATAAGAAATGCCTTTATCAGTTTTATCACCTTTCCAGCGCCACTGATCGCTATGCCTGTCCCAATCGCCTATCAGCAAATCAAGTAAACGGGCACGCAAAAATTCTTTGCCATCCACCGTGTTGTCATTATCCTTCAACAGGGTTTCTGTCATTTTGGTGCTATTGTCCGATTTTCCCGTGGGCTCTCTTTCTTCAATCAGTACTACCTTGTTATCAAATATTTCATTGAACTTACCAAGCTTTTCATCAGGCGATATTACCCCGATTACCGGGTTTGAATGCGGCACACGGGCAGCATCGGCCAAAGGCGGAACGATAAGTGCCGAGAAAGGGTGCTGCGCGCTCATGGCATCATTAACCCAATCTTTTGCAAAGGTTTCCTGGAATTCTTGCGGTAATATTTTTTCGGGGCTCTTCTCCACGCTGCGGATCACCCATTCCTTATTATTCTTGTCAGTTAAACGCAACGAGTGGGTTTGGAAACCGCCGCCAGCCTTTAAAGGAGTTAGGCCACCCTGAAATTCGGAGATCCTTATCACCGGTAATTTGGTATCAGCCGCCCATTCTTTGCGGTAGTTTTCACCAAATAATGTCCGGTGAAATTTACTTACGCTATTATATGATGGATGAACCTTAACCACAATGCTATCAGCTGTGATAGGTTTAAGCGATGCACCAACCTGTTCTTTTACAGGTGTATAAGGCTGTGTATAGGTAAATGCCTGGTTTACTCCTGTTTCGCTGTCAATATAATAAGTAAACCGGATACTGTTATTGGTTAACATATCTGCAGTTACATAGCCTTGTGTTGCATCGGCAAACAGGGAGTTTTTCCCTTTTATGGCGTAAGTATGCTTGGCACCGGCACCACTAACAACCTGTACCTGGTTATCTTTAATAAACTGCAGGCCATGCTCATGACCGGCAACATGGATCATATTAGGGAAACCTTTAAAAACGCCGTCTATCCGCGTGATCATATCCTTATATAAAGGGTGATTCAGGTCTTCTGGATTTGGAAACGATGACCGCAGAAATGGATAAAGCGAACCTATTACAGGCAGCGGAATCATTAAACCGCTGTTTACAGCAGTTAATGGAAAAATATGGTCTTTCAGCGAAAAATAACCGCCATGGGTACCATAACTCTGGAAAGGGTGATGAGATGCCAACAGGATCACTTTATTGCGGTTCCTGTCAAGTATTTCCTTAAACTTATCTATAATATCATCTTTGGTTTTGCAGTCGCACTCGGCGCCTGTATTATCTTTATTGTATTGGTATAACCACCATTCGCTATCAAAGGCAATAACGGTTAGGTTTTCATTAAGATCAATCTCTACCGGATCGGGGCAGCCATTTGCGGGGATCATTTTCAGTAAACTATCCTGCTGTTCATCCAGGTATTGCCACTGGCGTTTTATTTTAGCAAGGCCCTGCGGCCCCATTTTATCCCAGTCATGGTTGCCGGGGACAAAGTAAACCGGTGCACCATTGGCCCGCATAGGTTGGTATTGCGATTGCAGGATCTTTTTTGTTTGTTCTTCCTCCTTGCTTCCCGGCAAGCCCATACCAGTTGGGTAAATGTTGTCGCCCAGGTACATCACAATGGTTTTGTTTTTGATGATACTGCCTGCCGCGTGTTTTAATACGGCGCTCTGCTGCATGTCCATTTCGCCGGCATCACCTATCAGTATTACCCGGTATTTAACAGAATCCTGGGCCATTGCAGCAAGCCTGCCCAATAATAAAATAAAAATCAGGGTTAATTGTTTATTCATGATAGCTGTGAGTTGATGTTGATTTTTTGAAAAGTTTCTGGTTAAGCCAATGCCCGGCATATGAAGTGCCTATACCTACTGCGGCGCCAGCTAACACATCCGAGGGGTAATGTTTACCCAAATACATTCTGGAGTACCCTACCGATGATGCCCATAGGTAAGCCGGTACAGTTACATACCATTTATGGTATTGTATTGATATGGTGGTAGCCGTTGCAAAGGCCAAACTGGTATGCCCCGAAGGAAACGACTGATTATGTGTTGGCGAAAGTACAAATACATCATTTGGATACCTATCTGCAGGCCGGGTACGATTTACACTTACTTTAAGAATATCCGTTATTAAAACTGATGCCCCTAAATTGATAAAGGTTTCGATACCATTGCGTTTAGCTGTTGCATCATTATTAACAAAGCCATATATTAATGTACCAAACGTGGCTGCACCTGCAACATAATAAGCCGAATTACTGGTATTACGCCAATATAAGGATGTGGGGTGCTGTGGATTGATACTTTTTAAAATATCAATATCTGGATTTTGGGCAAAGCAGGGATGGTAAGCTGTTAAGCCAATAATTGTGAAAAATATCCAGGTCAGTCTTTTGTTTCTTATCATTGCCGTTATTTGCTGTAGTTAAATTTTAGTACATTACCTTCACTAATCTTGCTCCCTTCATTGGATATGTAAAGGTTATGCTGTGCGTCGAAAGTTATTCCCTCGGGCTGGTTAAACGTTGAGGCATTTAGCGGGTAAACCGCTTTTACACTCCAGTTGGCATCAGCAACCACCAGCATTTTATTTACCGACGACAGGATGTACCACTCATTTGTATTGCTGTTTTTTGTTAATGCTGATGGATGGAAACTTATCCTTTTTTTACCAACTATCTTCTCAATTGATTTAACGTCGATATTGAAACCTCCGCTTTGCTTAAGTGTACCATTGGGCTGCAAGGTTAATATGTAGCCGCTGCTGCTTTTGGTAGTGCGGTCATCGGCACAATGTTTACATAGAATATAAAGCAGGCCCGATTTTTCATCGGCACACATGCCTTCGTATTCACCTGTAGGTAAAAGGCTTTCCAGCTTTTGTACGTTAGCAATTTCTTTGCTTCTTACCTGGTTAAACGGAAAAGTGAACAGTACACCGTCACTGCGCAACATAATTACCTGGTTATGGCAAATAGCTATATCCTCATAATCGCCTTTTTTACCAAACTTGCTGTAATTAACCTGCTTATCCCCTAACTTGAGATAGAATACCTTACCATCCTCGTCCTGCTCGGCATATAATGAATCGCTTTTGCCGTTATTGAAAGTTATGCCCGATATTTCAAGCAGTTCATCGGGCATATTATATTTTACCGGTTTATCCAGATCATAACCTTTAGGGCTACTGCTTTGGTTGCTTTCAGTCTTATCGGTACATGATATACCCGAGAGGATACCCGCCGAAATAAGTAGTATAGTTATATAAGTTATAGCTTTAAGCATAGTTTTAATCGTTAAATTGCCTTCAAAAGGTCATATACAGCACGTTGCGATTGTACCAAAGGAGGTTTGGGTTCAATTGCTATATTCTGCAATTGCTTATTGAGCATTACGGCCTGTACATTATCTTTTAATTGCAGCTCAATAATTTGCAAAATCTCGGTCTTTATCTTTTCGTCGTAAACAGGAAAGCAAACCTCAATACGACGGTAAATGTTGCGGTTCATCCAATCGGCCGAGCCCAGAAATATTTTCTTATCACCATTGTTATGGAAGATAAATATGCGGCCGTGTTCCAGGTAGCGGTCTACAATGCGCCTGATGGTAATATTTTCGCTCATCCCTTTAACGCCGGGGATCAAACAACAAACACTCCGTACTATCAGGTTTATTTTAACCCCGGCCTGTGATGCCTGGTACAATTTAGTAATTAGCTTACGCTCTTCCAAATTGTTTAGTTTTATAGTGATAGCTGCCGGTAAACCTTGTTTCGCGTTATTAATTTCCTGGTCTATTAATTCGATAAAGCGCGATTGCAAATTAAACTGCGCTACCAGCAGATGCTTAAAATCAATGGGATAGCCCTCTGCAGATTTTTTCCCTTTGGATAAAAAAATGAAGAGTAATTCCATCTCACGCAGCAACAAAGGATTTGCCGTCATCATAATATGATCTGTATAAAAAGCGGCGGTACTTTCATTAAAATTACCAGTAGCCAGCAATCCCGAATATTTCTCGCGGCCATCAATCCGCCTTTTTACCAGTGCCACCTTGGCATGAACCTTTAGGGCTTTATCACTGTAGACGATATCCACACCGGCCGCTTTCATTTTTTTTGCCCATTTTATGTTATTGGCTTCATCAAAACGAGCTTTCAACTCAACCATAACCCTTACCTTTTTACCATTATTGGCAGCGCTGATGAGCGCGTTCACAATTCGCGAATCGCTGGCTACGCGGTAAAGGGTAATATATATTTCATCTACAGATACATGGGTAGCGGCCTCGTTAAAAAAACGGAGTATCGTATTGTAGGATTGGTATGGCGCATGAAAAATGCAATCGTGCTTTTCGATATGATCAAATATCGAACCCTCGCCATCACCGGTATTGTTTGTAATGGGAGTCCAGCGGGCATAACGCAGTGCCGGGTTATTAACCGGCAACCCCATCAAATCCTTAAGGTTATGATACATGCCACCTTCTACCACGCTTGAGCTTTGCAAACTAAACTTTTCTGTAATAAAATGCAGGATACGTAAAGGAATATTGGGTTGATGCAAAAAGCGGGTGGCTATACCCATATCGCGTTTTAATAATTGTTTTTCTATCTGCTCAGATAGGTCGCCCTGGTATTCGTCCTTTAGGTCCAGCTCGGCATCACGGGTTATTTTAATGCTATAACAGCCGTTTATTATCTCATTTTTAAACAGTTTATTTAGGTTATGCCTGATGATATCATCAAGGAATACAATGTATTGCCCATCATCAGCACTAACACTATAAAACCTTGGTAACTGGTTTGATGGGATATTGAGTATTACATTTCGTTCTTTATCATCTGCCGACCGGAGATTTACCAAAAAATATAACCTGTTATTTTCGGGGAAAAAGCTTTTTTTGGCGTCTGCAAGGTCAATAGGCTGCAAAAAGGCCATTACCTGGCTATAAAAATATTCGCTTACTTTGTCTTCAATAGCAGCCGGTAAAGTTTCATTAAAAAGGAGGTTGATCTTATTTTCTCTTAATAAGGGAATAAGCCGGCCCGTAAATACCTGCCCAAATCTCTGCTGCTGATTGCTTATCAGCTCCTGGGCTTCCAGTAAAACATCTTCCTTTTCGCTGTTGCCATGCCTCGCCAGGTTATGCAGGGCCAGTAAAACCGGCATTCGTACCCGGTAAAATTCATCTAAATTTGACGAAAATATCGACAGGAAATTTACCCTTTCCATTACGGGTAGATCCTCCTTTTCGGCCTCCATTAAAATACGCCCGTTAAAAAGCAGCCAGCTCAGGTCCCTGTCAAAAAATGAGTAATCCATAAATAGCAGTATTTGTTTAGTAATAAAATTTACTGCTTACAGCAATGTTGAAATAATAAATGCAGCTACCGAAATAATAAGCCCAAACATGAATATATTATAAGAAGCACGCAACAACCTGTATTTTTTACCCAGTACAACGCCCTGCGAATAATTGTCGCGGATGAGGCTGCCATACAAAAAGTCGCTGTCGTCCATCATTTTAATCATTCCATCGCTGTATTCATTAAGCGACATCCTGTAAAAGTTACCAAAAAATAATAGGTTAACCGTTTTCTTTTCAATGTCATCATGCGTAAACAATCCGCTCGGTATAGACGGCCGGGTTGCGAGTATAGAAAACGTCATGGTAAGTAAGCTTACGGCAAGCAGCATGAAAGTTGGTATCAGCAGGTTTGAATGCTCATCAAGCTTACGTAGTACCAAACTAATGATAGCCGATAAAATGATAGAGTTTACCGTGATCATGATATGAGCCTTATTGTCAGCCATATCGCTCAACCGCTGGTGGTTGCTTGAGCTGATGCGGAACATGGTTTCGATACCTCTTTCGGGCTTATCATTTTTGTGCTTTTTGCCATGCTTTTCGCTATCGGCTTTACTGTCATCAATTGTTATAACTGCGTTTTCTTCTGCAGCGATTGTATTATTTTCTGCAGGCGGTGTAGCGGGCGCTTTGTCTTGYACCCTACCTTGTTTCTCCAAAAGCTTATCAAGGTTTTTTTGCTGCTGATCGCCAAGCAGCAGACGGCAATAATCGGTAAAAAATTGATGCGATTGTAACAGCTCTATACTGCGCGCACGCCATTCATCTTTATCAAGTGTTGTATGCTTTACTGTCTCTATCTCTTTGCGCACCATTTTACTTCTTTCCATGAAATCGTCGGTTCCCAAATGAAACAAATCAGCGTCACATAAAATTTCCTGGAGCAGACCTGTTGGCTTCTGCGGCATTTCGGTAGCCAGGATGCAGGCTCTAATTTTATCTATTATGGGCTGTGCTACCTTTAATTGCTTCAACTCATGCTCAGCAATACTTATACTTTTTGCTTCATGATCAGCCCTGTCTGTAAAATAACCTGTATCATGAAACCATGCGGCCGATATCACCACAAAAAAGTCCTCATCGCTTAACTGATAATGGTTGGCTATTTTAGTGGCTGCAGTAACTACATCTTTAGTATGTTTAATGTTATGATATATAAGTTCGGGATCCTGGTAAGCATCAAAATAGGATGTTACGTATTGTTTTACCTCTTCTAATAGTTGTTGAAATTTCATTTGTTTTGGGTAATTGTTAGTCAAATTTATTCTAAAAATCTTTATTAACAGTTTAATAAAAATTATGGGCCTAATTATTACTTAAGGTTTACTTTAAAACAAGGTAAACTGCTGTTGATACTACTTTTTCAAATCTTGTTTCCATTAATAAGGCGGCTATTTTTTCAATATGTTAATTGAAAAGCGGATAATTTAAATAACAGATATCGTTAAAAACGAGAATTTAGCAAATAATTGTCAGTTTTTAGATGCATAGTGATGTGTTTCCGGTCCTTCGTAGCTGTAATTATACGGCGGGTACGGCACAATAAATGTATCTTCTACCCGTGATGATCTTTTAAAATAAGGGATCCATATAGCTGCAACAACCAAGGCATAAACCAGGACATAAGGATGTGGCTGAACAATCTTATTAGGCTTAATTGTAAGCGTCCAAATAAAGTCGACCAGGACAAAAGCAACAGTGAACAGGAAATAACCTTTAATTACTTTTGGCAGAATATCACGCTTGTTTAAAAGTAGTACAAGGCAATAAACAGAGTAAAACATCAGGCTAATAAAACAGGTAACTTCCATAACCACAAATAATTTATAACTGAGATCCTGTTTATCTGCCGCACTTAAATTCCATGTTTTAAGGCTAAAGTAATCACCCGCAGCCAAAACGGATATTGAAAATATTGTTGTTAAAATCAATAATATAATCACCAGCACAAGCCAGCCGCCCACGGGTGTAAACGTTGAACCGTAGCTAAAAACAATGCCCGGGGTTTCGCGCTGATAGATCCAAACACCTAAAAAGATGAGGCCAACTGTAAAGAACCCCGCAAAAAGCACCATGTAATTGTTCACGTCGGTAGCCGGTTTGTTTACTGTTCCGTAAGTAAAACTGTAGTTTAAACCGTCATAGTTAAGTTTTTTTAAATCATCTTTAAACTCTGCCAGTTTATTAACCGGCACATTATCTTTAAGGTAAGTGAGCTTATAGTTTAGTGATAATGTGTCTCCGGATGAAGAATAATCTGATGAAAACCGGTAATAATCCCTGTTAATAGAATTAGCGCGGTTTGTCATATCCCATCCGCCAGGTAGTATTACCCTAATAGTATAATCATAATTAAGTGGATAACTGAGCGATGCCGGTGTCTTTTTTTGTCCGTTGATGGATGGCAGCTGTTGTGATATATAATTGGCATACAGGTCGACCGATCGCTTGTTGGTTTCTGAATCAGTTCTAAAAAAATCCTTTATGATATAGGTTTCGGTAGTGGTAAGTATATTCTTCTCCTGGTCATCAATTACCGTTACCGAATCTTTAGGCTCTATTTTTGAATATGTTTTTGCATAATAATCCAGGTAATTTTTTTCAGTTTCGGCCATCCCTGTTGATGCAAGCCTGCCCCGGATATCATCAGCCTCGTTAAGAGTATAGGTAGTTTTTACAGTAAATTCAACCGGAGCTTTATCGTTTTTAACTTTATAAATATCGTTATAAACTATTTTTCCTGTTTGCGATTGGGGTATTGTGGTAAGCGAATTATTACCTGCTTTTAACACCAGCCCCTTGCCATAACCGGGGAAATAAATATCTGTACCCGTACCTCCCTGGTAATCAATAGTAGCATCAATCCAAACCTGTTTCCCCTTTACATTGGCTGTAACCACGGCATGATCAAAAGCATAATAAGTAGGTATGTAATCTGCAATGTGTTCCCGAACGCCCGAGTTGACCAGCACCATGGAAGCATCTATGCCACCAGCTTTGAGCATTGATACCAGTAACAGCGATTTGTCCTTACAATCGCCATAGCGTTGTTTAAATACTTTTTCGGGATTATTGGCACGGTGCGAGTATTGTCCTATTTCGATTCCCATATACCTTACCTCATCCTGAACGGTTTTTACGGCCTCCCGGAAATATTTTACCTGGTCTGTCCCGGTTTTTGCTTTTATTTCGGCTATGCGTTGGGCCAGTTCGCCTTTTATATTGGTAGCGGCGGGGTTTATGCTTAATGCCCAGTTGATAACACTTGCCCAGTCATTAAACTCGCTGATCTGGAGGCGGGGACGGCCCACATACCAAGCCGGCTGGTTATCATCATCGCGCGCAGCTGGTACCTGGAAGCTTTCGTACTCGTACTGTTTCAAGCCATTGCTTTGGGTAATGGTAGCTTTTGGTATGGTATTAAATACCTTAAAATTTAATTTTCTTTGTGCCGATGTGATCAATACAGTGTACTGATGCGCTACCGGCTGATACCATTGAAAGAAAATGTCATCACAATATTTACCATTAAATATAGGGTTTCGACCGGTTAGCGTATACGAATATTCAATGCGGTCGCCTTTGCGGATGTCATCCAATATGTACAAAGCCGAGTAGCTACCCTGGTAAATGAAGTTGGATAGGTCCTGTTCATCTGCTATTACTTTAAATGCGGATAGATTTAAGCGGTTAATAGGTTTATTGTTACGCCATACAATGATCTCATGAAAATCAAGCCGCTCAAAACTCGGATCAAAACCCACATTTATCTGCGATGCATTTTGGATTCCGGTTTCGGATACTATTTCTATTATTATATGGTGATAGCCTGCCTGCTTTTCAATATACTTCTGCTGCTCAACAAGTGCGTAAAAGTATCCTTTTTCAATTGTACGTGCCGATGGTTTTTGGTTATAAGGTTTACAGGTACTTAACCAGTTTGGTTTAGGTGTTACGTGCACTGCGGGCGTACCTGCTTTAACAGCCTGGTTGTTACTTAATAAAAATAAAAGACAAACCGGGAAGATGAAATGTAGTTTTAAACGTTTTTGCATACCGGCTATGAAAATAAATAAAGAAGCCGACTTTATTTATTTTTATTTAATATTTAGCCTCACCCTAACCTTCTTCAAAGGAGAGTGAGTTTAAAAAAAATGGAAGCCTCCGTTGCGAAAGCTTCCATTTTTATATTAACCTGAAAATCAAAGTCCCTTTGTGTCAGGCTCTTTTATGGCTGTTGCCCGCCCAATAATGGTGAAAACTTTTTAACGTAATCCTTTAGTTGGCCGTCGAACTTTTTAAATAATCCTGTTTGATTATTCTCTTTCATAAAATCGCTCATCCCGTTTAGCACCTGCAAGCTGATTTGTACATCACGCGTACTTAAGCCACCGCTGTTGGATGATAATAAATGGTAGTTGTAATCAAGCTGATCAACCACATAGTCATCAATATTATTCACCAGTTTAGTGCCCAATACTACATCATTTAATTGGAAAGCCATCTGGGCCAAAAATATTTTACGTCCGGCTATATCAATGTATGGATTGATATCCGGCATTTCCTGGTCGTATTTATGCAGAACTTTTAATGCCAGATCTTTATGGCCTTCTTTCATCAGGTTCTGGATCAGATCACTAAATGTGGTGATCATTACCGGGTAAAACATAGATGTTGATTCATGATCAAGATATTTGGCTGTTTTAAAATTACCAAACCTAAACTTGTTCATTACATTTTTATACATCACCAAAGTGTTTGTTTTGCTCAGCTGATCGCGTATGGTTGTATCCTTCTGGAATGGTATTAAATGATACGTAAACCCTTCTTTGTACAGGTACGGCTGTAAGCCAATCAAATTTTCGTTCCCAATGGTGGTAGTAAAGCAAATAGGCCTTTTCCAGTTATTATGTGCCAGGATATCCAGCATGGCCAGGTTCTCTTTAGTTATATAGTTTGGCGGAAATTTCCATTCCATACTGGTAGTTAATTTGCTTTTCTGCTCCGGAGTAACAACACCCATTTTAACCACCTCATCAGGATTAATAGTAATCTTCAGATTTTTCGTCGGCATATAATTGCCAAAATCTCCGCTTTGATATTCTACCTGAGCTGCTTTATTATCAGATGTTATAAAATCAAACACTTCTTTTACTTCCTGTGGCCCATCTAATTTACGGTCGCTGTAGTAAATAGCATCCCTTACCCCCTCTTTATACTTATCAAAAGGCATGGTGATAGGCAATGGATCCGATTGGTTCATTTTACCCTGCATCTGGCGTATATACCAATCGCCGGTAAACAAGCTTAAGTTCACTATGCGTACATCAGGCCTTATGCCCTCAACTTCCTGGTCGTACCATAAAGAGTAGGTGTCATTATCACCATAAGTAAACAAAATAGCATTTTTAGGGCACGATATCAGGTAGTTATATGCCATATCATGCGGAGTCATTTTGGTCGACCGGTCATGAGCTTTCCATTCTTTGCTGGCTAATAATACCGGGGCAACCAGTATACAAATAACCGTTGACCCAATTGCCGCTGTACGGCCATCCAAAAACTTTCGCGCACTTTCGGCAATTGCAATAACACCCAGGCCAATCCAAATAGCAAAGGCGTAAAAGGAACCTACATATGAGTAATCGCGCTCACGGGGTTGTACGCTTGGCTGGTTTACATACATCACAATGGCCAGCCCGGTAAAGAAGAAAAGTAGCAGTACAACTAACGCATCTTTCTTTTTGCGGGTAAAATGGTAAGCAGCTCCAATAAAGCCTATTAGTAGCGGCAGCGCATATAATGGTGTATAAGTAGGCGCATTAACTACAGATTTTGGCAGGTGCCGGCTTCCATCCATAATACCGGATGTCCAATTGCCATCAATATTTTCGGTACTTTGTTGTCCGTCAGCGTCGTTATAACGGCCAACAAAATTCCATAGAAAATAGCGCCAGTACATTTGGTACATTTGCCAGCTGAACATCCATTTCAGGTTATCAACCATTGTAGGTGCCTGCCCATCAGGAATGCGTAACCAGTCTTTATAAAACTGAACATCCTGCGGATCTGTACTGTACATACGCGGAAGAAAGGTGGTATGATCATATACAGTTTCTACCTTACGGCCTGCATTTTCATATTTAGTTTTTCCTTTACGGTAAATAATGCTGCCCTCTTTTTGCTCAACAACCTTTGCATCATAATACTGGCCGTTTAATAATGGATTTTCACCGTATTGAATCCTGTTCAGGTAACCATAAAGTACAAACGCGTTGTCGGGATGGGAGTTATTTAAATCGGGATTTGCTGTAGCCCTGATAGGAATGTACGCAAATGATCCATAACCAAAATAAATAAAGGCCAGGCATAACAAGGCTAGGTTTAAAACAGGTTTTTTAGCGCGAATGCTATACACTATGCCGGCAACTAATGCAGCCACGATCAATAATATAAAGAAAAATGCACCGGTACCAAAACCCAGCCCTAAAGTGTTTACAAAGAAAAGATCAAAATATGCAGCAAATTTTATGGTGTATCCCCTAACGCCATACTGTACCAATCCAAGTATAACAATACCGGCCAGGAAAGCCAGTATGCCATTACCAACAGTAATTTTTTTGCTCCTGCGGAAGAAATAAACTATGGCCAATGCCGGTATAGTTAGTAAGTTAAGCAGGTGAATGCCTATGGATAAACCAATAACATAGGCTATAAAAATCAGCCATTTATCAGCACCTTTTTCATCGGCATGGGCATCCCATTTTAATATGGCCCAAAATACAATAGCGGTACACAATGATGACAACGCAAACACAATGGTTTCAACAGCCGAGAACCAAAAGGTATCGGTATAAGTAAATGCCAGTGAACCTACAAGGCCGGCTCCCATGATCAGGATAAGGTTTGTTTGGTCAACCACATCATCGCGCTTGTTCAATAGTAACTTTTTTGCCAATGCGGTAATTGTCCAAAACAAAAACATAATGGTAGCGCCACTTGCAATTGCCGAACCCATATTGGTAAAATAAGGAACTTTAGTATTATCGCCCATTGAAAGAAGGGAAAATAACTTGCCCAGCATAGCAAATACCGGGTATCCGGGCTGATGGGCTACCTGTAAGCGGTAGGCGCATGAAATAAATTCACCGCAATCCCAAAAACTTACGGAAGGTTCTAATGTTAAGATGTAGGTTACAGAAGCTATAACAAAGCAAAGCCAGCCTAAAAGATTATTGATTTTTTTGTACTGCATTTAATATATATGGTATATGGTTTTATCGCGCGGGCAAATATCATGATTTTTATAGCTTATTTAAAAAAAACCGCTTGATGATGTCAAATTTAACAATTATTAACTTTTTTGGACTGAAGATTTACCGGGCAGAGAGCGGTAGGGATGAATGAGTTTTATTTTAAAAGACTATAAGAAAATGATAACGGAGTTTAGTCCTCATTCCAAAATCTGTTAGAAATGATATTTTTATCTTACAATAAATAATACTTATTTTGTCGCAATGCAAAAACTCTACTTCTTTACTTTCAGAAAAACATTTTTGTTGGCCGGGATCGTCGTGTTCTCGGTGCAATTGAGCATGGCTCAATCTACTTATTTGCCCAACTCTTACCAGCTTTATCAAAAGTTTAACGCCGATATTTATTCAACAAAAAGCGCATTTCATACTTCATTACGCCCGTTTTTAATTGATAGTTTAATTCAGCATACTTATGATTCGGTAATGAATGTGGGCGTAAGCAGTGATCGTAAGAGCTGGCTTGAACGTAAAATATTTAATGAACATCTGTTTGATGTTAAAAAGCCCGATTATACTTTTTACGGAGATGTTATACTCGACATGCAAGCCGGAAGAGACTTTACTGCAAAATACAATACAAATTTAAATACAAGAGGCTACCAGTTTGGTGGTACCATTGGCACCAAATTTTCATTTTATGCCAGTGCTTTTGAAGATCAGGCTAAGTTTCCTGGTTATTATAATGCTTTGGTTAATGAAAATCAATTTATACCGGGACAAGCATACTTAAGAAACTATCACGGTATAAAAAAAAATACAGCAGATTGGTCGTACGTTACAGCTATCTTATCTTATAATATAACCAAAAAACTAAATGTTACCTTAGGCGAGGATAAGATGTTTATTGGTGATGGATATCGTTCCTTATTACTTTCAGATTATGCTGCTAATATGCCCCTGGTAAGGCTTACTGCTAATATAGGCAAGCATGTTCAATACATGGCTGCCTGGGCTTATATTGAAGATATTAATCAAAAGAAATTCGATACGTTTGGCAGTAACCGCCGCAAATGGGCATTTTTTCATTACCTCGACTGGAACGTAAGCAATCGTGTTTCTTTTGGTTTCTTTAATGCTGTTATATCTCCCGAAACTGATGCAGCGGGAAACAGGCGTGGTTTTGATTTGAATTTTATTAATCCAATCGTATTTTCAAGCTCGTTAGGTCCATCCCGGCAACCAAAGGATAATACACTGATTGGATTTACCGGCAAGTATAAAATTCTTGATAAAACTGCTTTGTATGCCCAGTTATTATTAGACAGGTTTAAAGCCAGCGATTTCTTTTCTGGCAATAATGCCAATAATACCAATGGTGTACAGGTGGGTATCCGAGGAGCCGATCTGCTTGAGGTTAAACGCTTTAATTATATTTTCGAGTTTAATACGGTTAAACCTTATACTTACCAAAATACAAATTCCATTAGCAGCTACGCTTTTTATGGCGATCCGCTTGCGCATCCCTATGGTGCAAACTTCAGGGAAATTTTGGGTATCCTGAATTACTCTATTGGCAGGATAGACCTCCAGGGGCAGTTAAACTATGCCAAATATGGCCTTGATGCCACTACTGTTATCAACAATGGTAAAATTGTAACCAAGCCTTTTGTACCTGCAGATAATACCACCACAACCATAGGCCAGGGAATAAGTACCAATTTATATTATGCAGAAGGCACAGTGTCCTTCCTTATAAATCCTAAATACAACCTCCGTTTTGAACTAAGTGGTTTATACCGTAAAGAACATAATAGCTTAATTGACAACAAAACCACCCTGTTAACTTTTGGGTTAAGAAGTTCGTTCAGGAATTTGTATCACGATTTTTAGCAGGATTTGCAGTTTTCTGTTGTTGTAATTACTACGTGATATATTTACGCACTATCAGTTAACATCACCATGAAAGATGATCATTTAGCCGGTTTGCGCTTGTTTAACCAACACATCAGCAATCCGCACTTTAATGAGCCCGCGGATGTTGTAAAATATATGGTAGCCATGCAGGCCCAGGACTATGCCGGCGCCAAATGGGCTGTTGGTTTGAGAACGGAAAATGCGAATGAAGCTGTAATTGAAAAAGCCATAACCGAAGGCAAAATACTGCGTACCCACCTGCTTAGGCCCACATGGCACTTTGTTTCACCTGTTGATATTCGTTGGATACTTGCGCTCACCGCCCCCCGCATTAACGCTATTAATGCGGGTATGTACAAAAAGTTTGAGGTTAGTAATGCCATCTTCAATAAAACCAACGATATATTGATAAAGGCGATGCAGGGCAACAAACACCTTACCCGTGCCGAGATTACAGAAGCGTTAAACCATGCCGGGATTGCAACTGATGATTTGCGTTTAACTATACTCCTGATGCATGCAGAACTTGATGCTGTTATTTGCAGTGGTGGCCGGATTGGCAAACAATTTACCTATGCCCTGCTTGACGAACGGGCTCCGGCAACTCCAGGTTTAACACATGAAGAAGCATTAACCAGGCTGGCAGCCGGTTATTTTAACAGCCGCGGACCTGCAACGGTGCATGACTTTGCCAATTGGTCGGGACTTACCATTGCTGATGCGGATATAGGGTTACAAAATATAAAAGGGCAACTCATTAGCGAAGTTATTGCCGGTAAAATATATTGGATGCCTGGTAATACTGACATTATTGCTGTAAAACCCAAAGTTTATTTATTACCTGCCTTTGATGAGTTTGCCATTGCCTATAAACATAGAGACGCTTTAGTTAACCCCAGGTACTCAGTGCAGGCCAGGCATGTAATTTTTGATCCGGTAATTGTAGTTGATAACCAGGTTGCAGGCAACTGGAAACGAACCATTAAAGCCAATAGCATTGATATCAGCTTTAACCTGTATGGCAAGCTTAATAAGGCTCAGGCAAAGGCTGTGGAGATGGCTGCTAAAAGGTATTACAAATTCTTCTCATAAATCGCCGGGAAAATTGTCCATGTATTAACGAAATTCATCCATGTTACCGTAAAGCCGGGCTTTGCAAATTTGTATTGTCAATAACGACTAAAATAAATTACAAAAATGGCACGTTTAAAAGCATTAAGTCCTGAAGAAGCTACAGGCAAAACAAAAGAATTATTTAACGTTATACAAAGTAAATTGGGTGTGGTACCAAATATGATGCGTACCATGGGTAACTCACCTGCCTTGCTGGAAGGTTACCTTTACTTTAGCGGAGCATTGGCACACGGCAAACTTGGCGCAAAAACCGGCGAACTGCTGGCTATGGCCGTATCCGAAAAAAACAATTGTGATTACTGTTTATCTGCACATACTTATATCGGCGAAAAATTGGTGCATATTGATGCAGCTGCATTGACCGCGGCCCGTGGCGCGAACAGCCAGGACGCGAAAACAGCCGCTGCCTTAAAATTTGCAACTGTGCTAACCTCAAAGCAAGGCCTGGTTAATGATGCAGATGTGGAAGCCGTAAAAACTGCGGGCTTTACCGATGGCGAAATAGGCGAAATTGTTGGCCACGTGGCGTTAAATGTTTTGACCAACTATTTCAATAACACCGCCAAAACTGACATTGACTTTCCGATTGTAAATTCATATAACTCCGTTGAGGCATAATTAAGCAAACAAGAAAAAAAGATAGAACGAAAGGACAGAAAAAGACGGTTATATGATGTAGCTTTCTATAACTGTCCTTTATCTTTGGTCTTCACTCCTTACAAAATAAAAAAATCATGGAAAACAAACGCTATCCCCTGCCACCTTTTAATATGGAAACTGCCTTGCAAAAAGTACAGGCCGCAGAAGATGCCTGGAACACCCGTGACCCCGAAAAGGTAAGCCTTGCCTACACCATTGATACCGAATGGCGTAATCGTACCGATTTTATAAACGGACGTGAGGAGGTGAAAAAGTTTTTAAAAGGCAAGTGGGAAAAAGAGCTGGATTATAAGCTTAAAAAAGAACTTTGGGGCTTTCGCGAAAATCGTATGGCTGTAAGGTTTGAGTATGAATGGCATGACTATAACGGGCAATGGTACCGCAGTTATGGTAACGAGCTTTGGGAGTTTGATGAGCATGGCTACATGCAAAAACGTTATGCCAGCATTAACGATATGCCTATAGCCGAAGCCGACCGCAAATTGTTTTAAAACGATTTTATATGAATTACCCACAAATTGCCTTTACAGGCGCTGTTAAAGATTTCCAGGAACGCTACGGCAGCCGGGCCAGTTATAACCGCCAGGAGGAATTTAAATATACCGATGGCCTTACCGAAAGCGAAGAAGATTTTATAGCTCACCAGGATAACTTTTATATGGCAACCATAAGCGAAAGTGGTTATCCTTATATCCAGTTTAGGGGCGGGCCTAAAGGATTTTTGAAAGTCCTGGATCATGAAACTTTAGGTTTTATTGATTTTGGCGGTAACAGACAATATATCTCGGCAGGAAATTTAGCTACCCATAACAAGGTGGCTTTGTTTCTCCTGAATCAGGCTGCCAAAGCCCGTTTAAAGATATTTGCCGAAGCAAGTATTTTAAGTATTGAAGGCAATGCCGAATTATATGACAAGCTTAACCTGGACGATTATAAATTTAAACCCGAGAGGATTATCCTGCTAAAAGTTAAGGCGTATGACTGGAACTGCCCGCAGCATATTACGCCAAGGTATACATTGGAGGAGATACAGGATGAGTTTATGGCCCAGCATGAGTATATTAATAAACTACGAACAGAGAACGCCGAACTTAAAGCCCAATTAGCATTACATAAATGACCGATACGCAAAATACATTTATACTTGTTGATCCTGTAAGCGGTAACCTTGCGTTTAAATTATTTTTATTTGAGAATAACAGTTATTTCGATCATTTACAACGAAATAATTATTTTTCGGTTATCTGGATAAAAGAAGGCTCTGGTAAGTTAAAATCAGATTTTTCGGAATATGATTTTGAGGAGAATACGCTCCTGGCATTTACTCCATATCAGCCGTTTATGTTATCTACAAACCAACCGATAAGCGGGGTCGCTATCCAGTTTCACCCCGATTTTTTTTGTATCCATAAACATCACAAAGAGGTATCATGCAGCGGTATTTTGTTTGATAATATTTATCATCCGCCTTATGTCAGGATCGATTCAGTTAGCGCGGCTACATTTAATATAGTTATTAATCAGATAAGGGCCGAAATGCAAAATAAGGGCTTAGCCCAATTTGAGATCCTTGTTTCGTACCTCAAAATTTTCCTGATTACGGCATCCCGCTTAAAAGCCGAACAGCAGGAGTTGAATCGGCATCCGGATGATGTTAATAAGGAGCCCTTTATACTGCAGAATTTGCAGGAGGCCATCGAAGTACATTATAAAACCAAACATAGCGCAAGTAATTATGCCGACATGCTAAATATTTCGGCAAAAGCACTGGCCCGGATCACAAAAACCCATTTTAACAAAACAATCAGCAACCTGATAGCCGAACGTATCATCATTGAGGCCAAGCGTGAACTGTACTTAACCAATAAGCCTATAAAAGAGATTGCATGGGAATTGGGTTACAATGATGAATATTATTTCAGTCGTTTTTTTAAAACCAATGCCGATGTTTCACCCCAGATGTATAGAGATACAGTAGGTTTTGGCAGGGCGAGTGGAGATTAGCCTGTAAACTAAAACTTATCCGTTTATATTTGGTTAAAAATTAAAATCATTAATGCCATGCCCGAATTACCAGATCTCCAGGCATTCAGCCATAACCTCAATAAAAAACTTGCCGGCAAAACCGTTAAGGAAGTGGTTATTGTTAATGCTAAAAAACTGAATGTTAGCCATAAAGAGCTTAAGGATACGCTTGAAGGCCAAACGCTGGATAAAGTTTACCGCGAAGGAAAAGAACTTTACTTTAAATTCAGCAAAGGAGATATCCTGGCGTTGCACCTGATGCTTCATGGCAAGCTGTTTTTGTTTGAAGGCAGGAACGAAAATAAATACCCTATTATCGAACTGCATTTTAATGACGATACCGGCCTGGTGCTTACCGATTTCCAGGGCATAGCTAACCCCACTTTAAATCCCGAAGAGAAGGAAGCGCCGGATGCTATGGATATTAATGCTGATTTTTTGAAAACCCGGCTGGCCAAAACGAAAACCAATATTAAAACGGTGTTGCTTGATCAAAAGATTATCCGCGGTATTGGTAATGCATATGCCGACGAGATTCTTTGGCATGCCGGGATCTCCCCTTTTTCGGTAAGTAATAAAATACCCGAAGATAAACTAAGTGATTTGACCAGGTCAATCGACTCGGTTTTAAAGGAAGCCGAAAAGTCAATCCTTAAATCAAATCCTGATATCATTAACGGCGAGGTACGGGATTTTATGCTCATCCACAACTCCAGGAAAACCCATAGCCCTAAAGGTGCCGGGATAAAAATAAAGGAAGGCTCAAGGAAGACCTATTATACTGACGAACAGGAATTGTTTGAGTAAGTATGAAGGACAGTTAGTGTAAAACGTGATGAGTAGTTATAAAACCCAACAGATTTTGAAGGTGAAAATGATGTTGCTAAAAGGGCTGTCATGCTGAGCCTGTCGAAGCATAGCGGGCAAAGGCCTCTCCGCACGAGTCTTCGACAGGCTCAGACTGACAGGCCTTTACACCTTGAAAATAGAATACGTCATAGTTAACCTGCTTCGGTACCCCTTACGCAAGGTGTGCAGCATGCCGGCATTTTACTTCAGCTTCTTCACCAGCACATTAAAATCGGCCCCAACTATCGGCACTTTTTTCCATTTAGCGCCGTTTGCGTCTTTATGAAATGTTCCACCATTAAACAAGCCACAGGCAAAACTAATCTCGGACCCCGGTTTGGTAGTTAAAAATTCTACAGAAACTAAAATATCGCCCCTAACATCAATTTTGTATGGAGACAGGTCAACACTTACCAATTGATGCTTTTCTGTATCATGTTTTTTAATGAGGCCTTTTATTTCGGTATTAACCAGGTTGGTATCCAACGGGAATTTACCATCCATTTGGTATACATTCACCTTAAAAGCAATGCTGTCGCTTGCATAGCTATCAGCATGAAAATTGAGCTTAAGCAATTGTACCGGTTTACGGCCAGCACTCATCCTGATACCTACCTGCGCACCTTTTACAGCAGAATAGGAATTATTTGCCGAGCCTTCACGTGCTTTATTACCGATAGTTTTGGTTTTATCCTGCGCAAAACCGCCCAAAACCAGCAGGCAAAGTAAACAGGTAAACAGGATATTTAAATTTGATTGTTTTGAGGAATTGTAAAATTGAATTTTCATAGTATATAGCATAATAATTTAACCTCAAGACGATGCCCGGTTGAAATTGGTTGCAAGGCAAAATCAAAAGTTTGATTTTAATTATTATGCTATATGCGCAGCTATAAATTCAATACAAAATATTATTTCCTTATCATTTTGTAATGCCTGATCCCGGCTTCTTCAAATTCGGGTCCGGTAGTTTCAAAGCCAAATTTTGTATAAAGTGATACAGCCTGTACCTGGGCGTGCAGGTAAACATAAGCGGCATCAGGAGGCAAATCATCCAGCACAGCCTGGACGAGGGCCTGCCCTACTCCAAATCCCCTGAATTTTTGTAGTACGGCAAAACGCTCCAGTTTATAACCCTTATCGGTTTTTCTCCAACGGCATGCACCCGCGGCATCGCCATCAACAGTAGCTAAAAAATGGTTCGATTCATCTTCAAACTCCCACTCCAGTTCGGGAGGGCAATTTTGTTCAACTACAAAAACTTCCCGGCGTACGGCAAATACCTTGTCAAGATCGGCTTGCTCCGTTACTTTTTCTACTTTTAAGTTTGCGTGCATTTGTATAATGCGGTTTTGTTTTAAGTATACTTAATTTAGTGATATGGTTTTCTTCGGCAGCATCAATTGAATGCGTACAGGTAATATCATGTTCCTGCTGTGCCAGGCTGGCTAACTGTGCGTAAAACTTGTGCAGATGATCAAGCTCAACCTCAGTAAGGTTTTCAACATCAACCATCCGGTTACTTGCTCCCTGGTGCGAGGCCAGCAGTTCATTCAGCTTTAAATGTATAGCTTTTGAATCTTTATTCTGTGATTTTTGTATCAAAAAAACCATCAGGAAGGTAACTATAGTGGTGCCGGTATTGATGATGAGTTGCCAGGTATCCGAGTATTTAAATATCGGACCTGTTATACCCCATACAATAATTATAGTAATGGCAGTTAAAAATGCTGCCGAACTACCCGTAGCGATAGTTGCCCAATTGGCAAACCTTTCAAATAAATTCTTTTTCTCTTTAGCGATCTTTGCCATCATAAACAGGTTTTTAAGTTTTGGGGATCACTTTGTATAATGCAACAAAGCGCCAGTACAACAAATGTACAGGCGCTTTGTTAATTTTTAATGAATATTATAATTTGCTCGTCGCGTCGATGCAATTAAGATCTTCGAAAGCTGCTGCAAGCCTTTTAACAAAGTTCTCTTCGCCTTTACGCAACCAAACGCGTGGATCGTAATATTTTTTGTTTGGAGAATCTTCACCTTCGGGGCTGCCTATTTGCGATTGCAGGTAACCTTCTTTTGATTTGTAGTAATCTTTAATACCTTCCCAATAAGCCCATTGCATATCGGTATCAATGTTCATTTTTACTGCACCGTATGAAATAGCTTCGCGGATCTCTTCCTGGCTTGAACCACTACCACCGTGGAATACAAAGTTGATAGGTTTATCGTCGGTTAAATTAAATTTTTCCTTTACATATTCCTGTGAGTTATGCAAAATAACCGGTTGTAGTTTAACATTACCAGGTTTGTAAACACCATGTACGTTACCAAAGGCAGCCGCCACTGTAAAACGCGGACTAACCTTTAAAAGGTGCTCATATGAATAAGAAACCTCTTCTGGCTGAGTGTATAAACGTGAGCTGTCAACATCAGAGTTGTCAACGCCGTCTTCCTCACCACCTGTTACACCTAATTCAATCTCCAGTGTCATACCCATTTTAGCCATACGCTCCAGGTATTTGGCACTAATCTCGATGTTTTCTTCCAAAGGCTCTTCAGAAAGATCAAGCATGTGAGATGAGAAAAGAGGCTTACCTGTTTCTGCAAAGAATTTTTCACCATGCTCTAATAAACCGTCAATCCATGGTAATAACTTTTTAGCAGCATGGTCTGTATGTAAAATAACAGCTACACCATAATGCTCTGCCAGTAAGTGAACGTGCTTTGCAGCAGATACACCACCTAAAATACAGGCTTGCAACTTTGAATTATCTAATGATTTGCCGGCATAAAATTGTGCACCGCCATTTGATAGCTGAATAATAACAGGAGAATTTACCAGCTTAGCTGTTTCCATAACTGCATTAATGGTATTTGTACCAATAACGTTTACTGCCGGTAAAGCAAACTGATGCTTTTTAGCTGCTTCAAATAGTTCCTGCACCTGATCGCCGTGCAGAACACCTTTATAATTTTTTAAATCCATGAGCTTTTATTTGGGCCTCGAAGTTATAAAATTTCTTTGTTTTTGATAAGAAATCTTGTTATTAATCATTGAATACTACCATTTTGTTCGGCAAAACTGGTAAAGTATATTAAAACGGTAGTAAAAATGGAATTTAAAAACCAAAAAGGCTTAATTTAATAAAAATTATACCCCTTTGTTGTAAATTCAATATAAAATAAAGTTTTTAAAGAATTGTTAATAATTGATCAGCAGCCAATTATTCTGCAACCTCAAAACCAGGGTCAATGTCACTGAAATCCTTATCCACCGGCATTGGGCCCGCATGAGGAATTAACCWGAATACCTCTTTACTCACAACGCGTTGCAGGCAAATGTCTATAAGCGTAGTACTATTAGGTTTAATTACATTTTTAAAAAATTCGTTATCAGCTTTTATTTTAAAAGGTACATACCGTACAAAACCATTATCAGGGCGCGGATTAACCAATATACCCAACTTATCTACCCCTTTTTGCTCGGCACGTATTTCATGGCCATCATCATTAACAGGTGCAGAATAGTTCATAACATCGTAATTTACAAAATACGTTACCGTTTCTGGCGACAGCCTGTTTTGTTGCCTGTCTACAAAAAAACCTTCGGGTAAGTGATTGGGATTATCATCGTCGCCGGCAGTAAAAACAAGATCATAATCTTTTATAGCATAATCTTCAGAATCGTGAATCCGAAAGATTACCATCGAAAACCTGTCATGAATAAAATATCTTTTGAAAAGTGCAAAAGGCCCGCTTTCTACCTTCTCTACCAATTCTTTAGACTGCACTGCTAAAGTTGCTGCATTAAAGGTTTGTATTAAAGCATTGTAATCATCAGTATTTTTAACGGCAATACAACTTAGTATGGCATCTATTAATTCGGCGGTTTCAACCGTATCGCCTACAGGAGTAGCTTTGGGGCTTGCCATGATCCCCATAGTTGTGCCCGAATGGGATTTTTGAGGCACTATCCTGAAAGCTGATTGAGGGGCCGCTTTATATTCAACAATCATCTCCTGTGTAACATATTCGCCGCCTGTAAATGTAATAGCTCCTTGCTTTACACTTACATAATTAGCATTTAAATTGGCTGCCGCAGATCTTACTACCCCATCAGAACCCAATTCGCCGGTGTATGAATTGAGGTTATCATAAAATTCCCTGTCTATGGATTGCCCGATTATAGCAAAAGGGAAAAAACCTTTTTCGCTTATTTCTCCTCCCTCGCCCCTGATCCATTTTCTATTAAGCTCCCATGACTTGTTGCTGCCAAGCTCAAGCCAGTTAAGTACTCCCTGCCCGGGCTCCACTCCTTCAAACCATGATTTTAACCGGCTTATTTTACCCTTGCCCAGCTGCGCCAGGGCCGAGCCGAAGTTGGCGGGCGCCAGCATGATCAAATGACTCATCGGGCAAGTTAGTGTGCCTTTTTTATTATAATAGGTATCCCACCATTCCCTTACCACCGGCCCGCCGGTTGAGTGTGTAATGCAAACAAACCGGTTATTGTTGGCTAATTCCTCTACCAGCTGTTCATTAACGGCGGTTTCAAATGCCCTGGCGATATCATGAAGCTGAACTTCATCATGAAAACTGATGTATTGCCCAAGATAAATATCTTTAACTATTGCATTTGCGTCTATTTTTTTTGCTTCAGCCTGCAAACGTATCGGAAGGCTTCCGTACGTATCAAGATTGGTAACGCTCCAGCCATGAACAAAAACAAGTACCAGATTATCGGTAGCCATATAATTAAGGATTTAGGTTAATTTAGGTATAATATTAGTAGTTAAAAACGGTAATTTAAATACTTTAATTAATTATTTCTATACTATTGTTAGTCAATTTTAAAAAACTGTTTAAGGGTAAGTCATTATAGTTTGGTATGGCTATTAGGTGCAATCCCTGGTAGCTTTGAATGCTTTTTTTATCATATTGATCGGCCTGATTGTTTATTAATTATTTTTATGAATTTATTAGCATTTCATTTTTGAACTGTTTCTAATATTTTTCGTTTCTTTGCAGTCAATTGAAAGAGTTAGATATAGATATGGCGTGGTTTAAACGAGAGTTGAAAGGGATAATTACGACTACTGAGGAAAAGAAAGAAACCCCTGATGGTATCTGGAATAAATGCCCCAATTGTAAAAAACCCTTGCATTATTCTGAGCAGGTTGAAAATCAATATGTTTGCCATTACTGTGGCTTTCACCTTCGCATAGGTTCAAAAGAATACTTTTCGGTTCTGTTTGATAATAATGAGTTTACAGAACTTTTTGAAAATCTTACATCCGGCGATCCCCTGCACTTTGAGGATACTAAAAAATATACAGAAAGGCTTACCGAAACCCAGTTCAAAACGGGCTTAAAAGATGCCATACGTGCCGGTGTAGGTAAAATTGACGGACAGGACATTGTAATTGCCTGTATGGATTTTAACTTTATTGGTGGTTCGATGGGGTCTGTTGTGGGTGAAAAGATTGCCCGCTCCATTGATTATAGTATTGCGCACAAAATCCCATTCCTGATGATCTCAAAATCCGGTGGTGCAAGGATGATGGAAGCCGCGTTTTCACTAATGCAGATGGCTAAAACATCAGCTAAGCTGGCTTTATTATCAATAGCTAAAATCCCTTATATATCTTTACTTACCGACCCTACAACCGGCGGTGTAACAGCTTCTTACGCTATGCTTGGCGATATTAACATAGCCGAACCAGGTGCGCTGATTGGCTTTGCCGGCCCGAGAGTTATTAAAGAAACCATCAAGAAAGATTTGCCTAAAGGCTTCCAGACTGCCGAATTTGTTCAGGAACATGGTTTTCTTGATTTTATAGTCGACAGAAGGGAAATGAAGGAAAAATTAGCTTCGTTTTTGAAAATGATGAAAAATTAGTTTTCTTCAATACAATATAAACAACAAAGGCTACCCATTTTAGGTAGCCTTTGTTGTTTATTAAAAGCAGCGAGCTATTTTGTTATCGAACCGCTTTGTGCGCCGGCTCCCGGTATATCGCGATCAGGAAGATCAGCAAAGCTGCCATCTTCGTGCAAAACCTTTAAATTTTTTCTATTGGGGCCGTACTTTTCAAGATTATTTTTACTTTGATTAATCCCCATGTCAACATTCCGGTTGCTTCCCGTCATCCCCATACTGTTACCCTGATTTCTACCAGGTGTTCCATAATTGTTCATGATCTTGTCCTCCTCTATATTTTGGTTTAAAATATTAGCTGTACTAAACATTGCTGTAGTACCCGGGGTTCATGACCATGGCATTTAGTCGTTGGTAAGTCAGGGCGTCCTGATCATATGCGAGGTTTCAGTTCGTCGTCATAAACCTTTACACTAATTTAACTCTTTATTATCCAATTTATTATAAAAAAAGCGCATTCGGCTTTTGACCTGGTAAGGTATTTTATTATTCCGGGTGTAGCGTTTCAATCATGGGCTTTACAAACAGGGAAATCGCTTTTTAATTATTTAAGGGTCAAACGCCAGAAAAAGCTATTAAATGAACCTGTTTGGCACAGAATTGGCAAATAGCGATGGCATAAGTGTTCGGAAGATTCGTCGTCTCTTACAATAAGAGCCTTCGGCTCGATACATCTTGTAACAACGGGTTTCAACCCGTTGAGAACTAATGCCATACAAACAGAGTGCCGTAGGCACGATGCATATCGATCTTAGTAAGTATTTACCATTTTGGATGGATTTATATGGGCCGAACCTATGGTTCTTTTTTTTTGCTTTTTATAGCCAACGGATTAAAATCCGTTGTTACAATATAGGTCGAGGCTACGCCTCTGGTAATTTTTTTAGCGTTGTGGGCAATGAAAATGAAGGATTATAAATCTTTCGAACACTTATGGTT
>NZ_JBFUKZ010000020.1:0-145656 GCF_056400585.1 Mucilaginibacter sp. P5_A6
GAAAGGCGAAAGGCGAAAGGCGAAAGGCGAAAGGCGAAAGGCGAAAGGCGAAAGGCGAAAGGCGAAAGGCGAAAGGCGAAAGGCGAAAGGCGAATCAACCAGGCAAAAACTTTTCAACCTTCGTCCTTCGTCTGAAAGTCCTTTGTCCTTGCTCCAAAAATCCTTTGTCCGAAAGTCTGAAAGTCCTTTGTCTAAAAAAAATCTTAATTAACCATTTTCAATATGCCGGCTTTATATAAGCTTGGTGTGGTGCCGGCAATTTTTCTGAAAGCCCGGCTAAAATAGTGCTGGTTATTAAAACCTGCTTTAAAACAAGCATCGGCAATGCTGCAGTAAGGGTTTCGTAAAAGCTGCTTGGCAAATTCTATCCGTTCCTTAATAATAAAATCAACCGGCGATATGCCCATTTCATGCTTAAAGGCCCTAAAGAAACTGGCCTTACTCATGTAGGCCATTTGGCTAAGGGCATCAATGTTCAGTTTTTCGGTAAGGTGACTTTTAATGTATTGCAAAATGTAGGCAAAACGGTTACCGGCCGATAGCTGCTGCAGGTTCTCTTTTACATGGCGCAGGTTTTGCATCTGCATAATGCGGATGAGCAACTCCTTGAGGGTGAGGTTGGCCAGTACATCTTTGGTGAGCACATCGCCGGTACTTATGCTGATGAGCTTGTTAATAAGTTGCGCCAGCTCATGGTTATTAAAAAAATGAAACTGCTGGTAATTAAGCTGCCATTTATCATTATTGGCACGCGGGTAATTCTCGTTCAAAAAATCAAGCGTACTTTGTATCTCCTGGTGGTTTATAGCCAGTGCCGTACACTGCGCCGGGTTAAGCTCAGATGCTTCCGGAAAATCGATGGTCATGGTAACGTTGGGCGGAACAATTACGGTTTCGCCGGGCAAATAATCAAAGCCTGGCTTATCAAACAGGTGCATTACTTTTTTGCCCCGCAGCATGCTGGTGATCACCAGGTCGCTAAAAGTGAGGGGCACAAGCTCGCTGCGCTGGTAAGTTTCGTAAATATTAAGCTCGCAGTGGTTCAAAGTATAAGCCTTACGGTTTTCTACAAGCGTTTGCAACTCCCTTTTGTCGCTTAGGGCAAACGGAGATACCAGGTTTCTCTCATTCATAATTGGCTTAATTTAAAACAAGTTAGGTATAGTTAATGATACTTTATAATTCAATTTTAAATTGAAACTATAATGCACCCAATTGATAGCATTGTGCAAATGATTGATATTATCGGTAGCTACCTTAGCTATACCAATTAAAAAACAAAAACCACTATGAGTATAACGCAAAGACCATCATTTAAGGATAAGTACGACAATTTTATTGGCGGTAAATTTGTTCCGCCCATTAAAGGAGAATATTTTGATAATATTTCGCCTATTGACGGTAAGGTTTTTACCAGGGCTGCGCGATCAACCAAAGAAGATATTGAGGCAGCGGTTGATGCCGCCACAGCGGCATTTAAAACCTGGAGCAAAACCGCAGCAACTTTGCGTAGTAACCTGCTGCTAAAAATAGCGCAGGTAATTGAAGACAACCTGAGTTACCTGGCCACAGTAGAAACCATTGACAACGGCAAGGCCATCCGTGAAACTATGGCCGCCGATTTGCCGCTGGTAGTTGATCACTTCAGGTATTTTGCCGGCGCCATACGTGCCGAAGAAAGCAGCATATCTGAACATGATGAGTTTACTGTGAGCATCAACCTACAGGAACCTCTTGGCGTGGTTGGGCAAATTATCCCCTGGAACTTTCCTTTACTAATGGCCACCTGGAAAATAGCGCCTGCACTGGCTGCCGGTTGTTGCGTGGTTGTAAAACCAGCCGAGCAAACACCAACCAGTATTATGGTGCTGATGGAACTGATAGGCGATATCCTGCCGCCGGGCGTGTTAAACATTGTTACCGGCTTTGGGCCCGAAGCCGGTAAGCCATTAGCTACTAACCCGCGTATCAGCAAGGTTGCCTTTACCGGCGAAACTACAACCGGCAGACTGATCATGCAATACGCCTCAGAAAACCTGATCCCGGTTACGATGGAGCTTGGTGGCAAATCGCCAAATATTTTCTTTGAATCTGTAGGCGATGCCGATGATGCGTTTTTTGATAAGGCTGTGGAAGGCGCAGTACTATTTGCCCTAAACCAGGGCGAAGTGTGTACCTGCCCATCGCGCATGCTGGTACACGAAAATATTTATGATAAATTTATGGAGCGCGTTATAGCCCGCACCAAAGCCATCAAAATGGGCAATCCTCTGGATTCAACCACCATGATGGGCGCGCAGGCTTCAAACGATCAGTACGAAAAGATTCTGAGCTACCTGGATATCGGCAAAAAAGAAGGTGCTGAAGTACTTACCGGCGGTGATGTACAAAAGCTTGACGGCGACCTTGCAAACGGGTATTACATAACGCCAACCATATTTAAAGGGCATAATAAAATGCGCATTTTCCAGGAAGAAATTTTTGGCCCGGTAGTATCTGTTACCACCTTTAAAACAGTTGAGGAGGCTATTGCAATAGCTAACGATACCCTTTACGGTTTAGGCGCCGGTGTTTGGACCCGCGACGCGCACGAAATTTACCAGGTACCACGTGCTATACAGGCTGGCCGCGTTTGGGTTAACTGCTACCACGCTTACCCGGCACATGCACCATTCGGCGGGTATAAAAAATCAGGTTTCGGCAGAGAAAATCATAAAATGATGCTGAACTATTACCGCCAGACAAAGAATATGCTGATCTCATATGATAAGAACAAACTGGGCTTCTTTTAGGCCCGGTAAGCTAAGGCTGCTGCAATTGTATTGGGTAATTGCAGCGCCTTTTAATACCAAAGAGGCTGTCTAAAAAAGTAAAGATTAATATCCCCTATTAAAAAGTGCAGCGGGTATGTTTTTTTAGCGCAGAATATACCCACTGCTATTTTGCAAGCCAACCTCTTAAAAAAGGATTATCCTTACAACCGTACCTACTATGACCAAAAGAGTTTCCATTACCCCCGAAGCCGAAAAGGTGATAGCTGAGCTAAAGGCGAAATTTGGGCCGCTGATGTTTCATCAAAGCGGGGGGTGTTGTGATGGCTCGTCGCCTATGTGTTTTGAAAAGGGTGACTTTAAAATTGGCAGCAGCGATGTAAAAATTGGCGAAGTAGCAGGCTGCGATTTTTTTATGAGCATAGATCAGTTTGAATACTGGCGGCATACGCACCTTACCCTTGATGTTACTCCAGGCAGGGGATCCAGCTTCTCCATCGAAATCCCGATGGGGATCAGGTTTATGATCCGCTCCAGGTTATTTACCGATGAGGAATTGAATGACCTGGAACCTGTTGAATATTTTGAATCGTGAAAATCTCAAACATTTATAAATAAGCCGGGTGATACCCCAGCAATCGCTTTTAAAATATTTAAAGGGTCAAACGCCAGAAAAATCTATTAAATGAACCTGTTTGGCGCAGCATATTGGCAAATAGCGATGGGTTTGAAACCTTGGGTGTTCGGAAGATTCGTCGTCTCTGACAGTAAGAGCCTTCGGCTCGATATATATTGTAACAACGGGTTGAAACCCGTTGAGAACTAATGCCATACATACGGAGTGCCATCGGCACGATGCATATCGATCTTAGGAAGTATTTACCATTTTGGATGGATTTATATGGACCGAACCTATGGTTCTTTTTTTCTGCTTTTTATAGCCAACGGATTAAAATCCGTTGTTACAATATAGGGTCGAGGCTACGCCTCTGGTAATTTTTTTAGCGTTGTGGGGAATGAAAATGAAGGATTATAAATCTTTCGAACACTCAAGGTTTGAAACCCATCGCTATGGTGAAAGTTTTAATTTAGCTTTAAAAGCGATTTCCCCTGGGTGATATCCGGGTAGTTTAATTCATCCCCTATTCGCCCCAGGCGGTAATAACCAGGTCGCGGCTGCCACCATAATTTCTATGCTCGCACAGGTAAATACCCTGCCAGGTACCGAAGGCAGGGCGACCATTGCGGATAGGCACCATTACCGAGCTACCCAGCATGGCTGCCTTTAAATGAGCCGGCATATCGTCAGATCCCTCATCATCGTGGCGGTAATCGGGGTCGTTTTCGGGTACAGCCTTGTTAAAATACATTTCAAAATCCAGGCGAACGGTTGGGTCGGCATTTTCATTAATGGTAAGCGATGCCGAAGTATGCTGGATAAAAACCTGCATCATCCCCACGCGCATGCCTGCTATTTGCGGTATGGCCTGTAAAACTTCGGCAGTAATTAAATGAAAGCCCCGTTTGCGATCCCGCAGGCGAAGAATTTGCTGGTGTATTTGCATGAGGTTAAATATATTCAGAATAGATGAAGGAGCAAAGATTTTTGGACTTTCGGACTTTCGGACAAAAGACTTTCAGATTTTCAGACGAAGGACTGTCAGACAAAAGATGTGTTTGACTTTGTCCTTCGACTGAACGTCCTTTGTCCTTTGTTTGAACGTCTTTTATCCTTTGTCTGAAAGTCCTTTGTCCTTTGTCTAAAAATCTACGATTTTTTTCTAATTTCCTGTAACCATTTTATTTTCCTGCTGTCTCCAATATATAAATTAAACCGACCGAGTCTTTTTTGAACGCATTGAGTGATAACACGATCATGCTCCGGGTAAAAGCCGGAGATCTGGAAAGGATGGGTTTGCTGTTCGAAAGGCATTACCGTTCGCTGTATGGCTTCCTGTTCCACATGACCTATCATCGCGAGGCCAGCGAGGATATGGTGCAAACCGTGTTTTATAAAATGCTGCGGTACCGTAACAGTTTTACCGGCGAAGGTGAGTTTATGGCCTGGATGTACCAGATAGCACGCAATGTACTAAAGGATGAGGTCAAAAAGAAAGGCAACATGCAGGGAACGCATTATGATGCCGCCGAAATGGCCGACAGGCTGCCCGGCGGCTCCAGCGCTGATGAACACCTGGAAAAAAAGCAGGCTAATGCGGGCTTATATACCGCGATGAAAAAGCTAAGCGATGATAACCGGGAAATATTAACGCTTAGCCGTTTCCAGGAACTGAAATACCAGGAGATAGGACAAATATTAGGCATAACCGAAGGGGCCGCCAAGGTACGTGCCTTTAGAGCCATGCAGGAATTAAAGGATATTTATACCAGGATGGAACGTTAAACAGGATGAAGATGAATTGTGAGCAATACGAGGAAAAATTTAGCGGCTATATAAGCGGGCAGCTAAGTGCTGCCGAGCGTGAAGAATTTGAAAAGCACATAACAGGTTGCGAAGGCTGCCTGCAGGAACTTACCGCCATACAACAGGTTTGGGATTTAATGGACGGGATAGAAGTACCACAACCCAGCGCCCACATGCCGGTAAAGTTTAAGGCTATGCTGGATACCTATAGGGAATCGGTTGAGGAGAAAAAAGAGGCATTCAGTATTACATATCAGCTGGCCCGTTTATGGCAATGGCAGCCCCGCTGGCCGCTGGCTTACAGTTTGCTTATTGTGCTCATAGGTTTTGGCTGCGGGTTCCTGGTTTTCGGCACCAGTACTGCCGGTAAGCAGGATGAGCAGTTACAGGCCCTTACCTCGCAGGTACATGAGCTAAAGCAAACCATGATGCTGGCCCTGCTGGAAAATCCTTCGGCATCTGAGCGCATCAGGGGGGTGAGCTATACCAGCGAGATAAGGCATGCCGATAAGGAAGTGATTAACGCCTTATTTGCCACGCTGAACAACGACCCAAATGTGAATGTACGCTTAAGCACGCTGGATGCCTTAACCCACCTTGCCGCGCACCCGGAAGTGAGGCAGGGGCTCATTCAATCTATCATTCAGCAGGATTCGCCGCTGATGCAATCGGCCATTGCCGATGTGATGCTTAAGCTACAGGAAAAAGGATCGGTAAATTCATTTAAACAACTATTAAAACAAAAGGACCTTAACCCTGGCGTAAAAGACAAGATAAGGCAAACCATAACACAACTCATTTAAAAAAAAGAACCATTTATGAAAACAACATTGATCACCGTTTTTACGGCGCTTGGGCTTTGCTTTGCCCAAACACTGGCACATGGCCAGGAATACAAGGAGCACATCAGCAAGCAATTTACTTTTGACAAAGGTATAGTGGTTGTGTACAACATATGGGGAAGCATTAATGTAGAGGGCTACGCAGGCGATAAGGTGTTAATGGAAATTGACCAAACTATTAAAGGTAAAACCCAGGCCGACGTTGATATGGCCAAAAAAGAATTTAAGCTGGGCTTTGACCAGAAAGCAGATAGCGTAATAGCTTACACTGCCGAACCATACGATACCCGCCCACACAATTGGGACCGTAATGACAAAGAGCACCACCGGAATTACATAGTACAACTGGAATACACCATCAAAGTACCTTTTAATATGAACCTGGCTGTTTCAACAGTGAACGACGGGCATGTTACGGTTAAGGATGTTTACGGCTCATTGAAGGTTAATAATGTAAATGGTTCTTTAGAGATCATCAACGCAAAGGGAACTACCGTTGCGCGTACCGTAAATGGCCCGGTAACGGTGAACTACCTGGCTGTGCCTCCCGGCGAATCATCATACCATACCATAAACGGGCAGATGAATATTACCTATCCCGCCAATCTATCGGCAGATCTATCGTTCAAAAGCATGAACGGCCAGTTCTTTACCGATTTCCCTGATGCCGAGGTAATGCCAAGCAAGGTGGTAAAAACCGAAGCAAAAAATGGTGCAGGTACTACCTATAAAATGAGCTCGAACTCCGATGTACGCATCGGCTCGGGCGGTAAACTCTTCAAATTTGAAACCCTTAACGGGAATATTTATATCAAAAAACAGCAATAATAAAGGTAACATGAAAACGATAAAGATTTTAAGTGTATTTGCAGCAGCCATACTATTAACCACCCGTTTATGGGCGCAGGAACAACTGGTTGTTCCGCTGAGCGACCCGGGTAAATCCTATAAACTAAATGTAGGTTTGATAGATGGCTCGATAACAGTAACCGGCTACGACGGCAAAACCATTATGGTTGAAGGACAGATTGATGAAAAGCGGAAAGAGCGTGAGAAAGAAAAAGAAAAGGTAAGCGGCATGCGCCGTTTAAACAGTAACGGTATGGATATCAGCGCCGATGAAAAAAACAACCAGGTTAATGTACACAGCAGCATGGGTAAATCCGTTAATCTCACTATAAAGGTTCCAAAATCTGCAGGCACGTTTAAAATATCAACCGTAAACGGGGGCGATATTATTGGCAGTAATCTTGTTGGCGAGCTGGAAGTAAGCAACGTGAACGGAAGCATCAAACTAACCGATATATCAGGCTCGGTGGTTGCTACTACGGTAAACGGTCCGGTAATCGTTAGCTTCAGGTCTATCGATCCGAAAGCAGCTATGGCTTTCTCTACCCTCAACGGGAAAATTGATGTAACGTTCCCCGCCGGTCTGAAAGCCAACGTGAAGCTAAAATCCGACCGTAGCGACATCTTTACCGATTTTGATGTAGTAACCGATCAGCATAAACCCAACGTTACCCGCAGCAATAAGGACGGCATGTACAGCCTTAAAATTGACGACTGGGTATATGGCAAAATAGCCGGCGGTGGTCCCGAAATCATGATGAAAACTACTTTTGGCAGTATTTATATCAGGAAGGCGAAGTAGGGAAATAATTTGAGAATTTGGTGATTTGAAGATTTGAAAATGATAAGAACCAATTAGTTATTAAAATCGGTGAAATCATCATTTAAAAATCGGCGAAATCGTTGGTAATTCTGCAAAAAAGACACATTGATTTTGCCTCGAATATTTCAATATTTTTTTTTCGAATCAGTTAAATATTTTTTCCTGGTATGCAAATATTAATACCGGGAAAATTCATTTTAGATAAAAGTGCATTAAACTGGATATAAGTGTTATTAAAACAAACAAATCTTCCCGGTTGTTTACATTCATGTACCAGATTGTTCTTACATTTTTCATTTAGTTCACATATATCAAATGTTATTTTATATTTGTTTTTATAACAAAAGTTCAAATTAAAAAATGCTTAAGTATTCCAAACAAACCAGGTTATTATTAGCGGTAGATTGCATAATTTTTGGCTTTGATGGGGAGGTTCTAAAAATATTATTGATTAAAAGGGGCTTTCAGCCCGAAAAAGGCAACTGGAGTTTGATGGGCGGTTTTGTGCAGAACGATGAAAGTTTAGACCAGGCTGCTAACCGCATTTTAAAACAATTAACCGGTCTGGAAGGCGTGTACCTTGAACAATTATACAGCTTTGGCGACCCGAATCGCGATCCTTTAGAGCGTACTGTATCGGTTGCCTATTTTGCCCTGATAGATATTCATAAATACGAAACACAGATAAGTGCCGACTACCATGCCGAATGGTTTCAGCTTAAGCGTGTTCCGAAACTGATATTTGATCAACAGGAAATGGTAGAGCAGGCACGTAAGCGCATCCGTTACAAAGCGGCTATGCATCCTATCCTGTTTGAGCTTTTACCTACCAAATTCACCATTCCCCAGCTACAGATCCTGTACGAAAGTGTTTTTAATACCACTATCGATAAACGTAACTTCAGCAAGCGTGTACTGGCTACCGGGTTGCTTATTAAACTGGCAGATAAGGATAAAGCTGGCTCCAAACGTGGCGCCTATTATTACCAGCTTAACATGCAAAACTACTACGCCAAGTTCCAGGCGTTTATGAATTTTATCCCCAACCCGGATACGTTGTAATAATTATATATAAAGATTAAAGTAAAAAACCATCTCCTTATGCAAAACAAGTACTTGCCTTGCATAAGGAGATGGTTTCGCCCTGCCTAATTTTATATTTTTATTTCAACATTACCTTAGTTGCCCCATAACCAAACTTCTCTTTCCTTGCATCCATAAAGGTTTGCACTTTAGGGTGTTTACTTAATACTTTTTGCAGTTCGTGCCGCAATGTACCATTACCGGCACCGTGTATAAAAGTTATATCGGGTAGTTGGTGTACAATAGCGGCATCAAGGGCTTTATGGAAATGCGCCAGCTGGATAGACAGCATTTCGCTGCTCTGCAAAAACTGGTAGTCGTCCCGCAGTTTTTCTATATGCAGGTCAACCTCGCTTACCGGTTTTTCAAATACAACCTTTTCCTCAGCAGGCTTAAAAAAGCTTTCCTTCAGTTTTTGGGCGTCTATCACCAACTCTGGTTCATCCAGCCTGATGATCCAGCCTGGCTGGTTTAATAAAGGCACCTGTTTTTTTGTTGTCGAAAAATCTTTCGCCTTAAATTTTTCTTTCACTACCAATGGCGCAGGTGGTTCAATATTTTGCTTCGTATTATAAATAATATGAAAAATAAAGGTGGGCCAAAGCTGCAGGTCGGCCAGCTGGGCAGAATAGATATTTTCTGATGACCGCGGCGCTATTACCCCGGAAAACTCACCTTTAAACACCTGCTGCTTTTCGGTACTGAACGCAGCAAGCAACTGGAACGATGTAGTATTCACCAAATGAAAATGCACTACCGATTGCGCCTTCGCATCTGCAACAACACCAACATAAATACCTTTTTTATCAAACTGCGATAAATCAATTGGTTTTTCCTCAGCAACAGCATTTTTTTTTGATCCGGCAGGCTCGTAACCATGTACAGTAGTAACCTTACTGGCTAGCACAGGTATCTCAAACTCGTCCTCGCCGGTAACGCCAATCATCTGGTCGTCGATGATACGGGTTATAAAACCTTCCATTTTTTCATCAACAAACCTTACAAAATCGCCTAATTTATATTTCATAACAGTACTTATCAGTGGGCAAAGTTAGTTTATCCATACACATTAAAACAAAATAAAACTTACAGGCTTCTTAGTGTACCCCACTTACCGGCTTATTGTAACGCCCTCCTTATTCTTAATAACGTTTTAATTATTATAACATGAATAATAATACCCGTAATACCTTAGAGCCTCATCTGTTAAAGCAGGTATTCATTCACAATCTTAACCGGTTATACTTTGGCAAATGCTACCTGGATAATAAACTTGAGCACATTATCAGCCTGGCTTCATTTAACAATTTAAAACTGGCTATAAATGAGTTTTGGGGGGATATAAAGAAACAAATAATCCGAATGGATGAAGTTTACATTTACATGAACGAAATACCCTCCGACAAAAATTGTAACCCTTTAAAAGCTATCGTTAAAGACCAGTTTTGCCTGGATGAAAAGCCGCCTATGACTATTTTAAGCGACTTTGATATCATTATGTACATTCAATTACTGGAACATGTAAACATCACATCATGCCGGATGCTAATAATGATAGCCAACTTACTGAAATACGAAAAGGTAAATCAGTTGCTTACAGAATGCCTGGATGAGTCAACAGATAATGACCACCTGTTCATGATTATATCAAAAGAATACCTGACTGAAAATCAATGTGTATATCGAAATTTCCTTAAAAAATAAGGCCATCCACAAAAAGCGGATGGCCCAAATATTAGTTATTTAATACCCCTATTAAAATAACTTGAACAAATAAAAAAAATATTTTCCATACTTCCAAAACATTTACCCTTAATTAAACGGATGTTACACTTTTGTTACCAAAAACTGACCAATAAGTAAGTATATTGGTTTTTTAATTTATTTTGTAACTTTTTATTCTAAGAAGCATCTTTACATTATCCAGGCAACAATTTATTTTAACTATGAACATGATCAAACCCATTATGCTAACCGCATTATCCTGTTTTGCGCTAATGCAGGTACAGGCACAAAACTTGTATATGCCGCGCGATGTACAGAAAGCTTTTAATAAAGGAACCCGGCAGGCAGATGGCAATCCAGGAAAAAAATACTGGCAAAATCACGGCGTTTACAGCATTACTATTACCGCCCTGCCACCAGATAGAAATATAAAAGGCACTGAAACTATAACTTATGAAAACAACAGCCCGGATACGTTGAAAAGGCTTAACATGAAGCTGATACTGAATATACACAAACCGGGGGTGGCCAGGTTTGGAGATGCCAGCCCTGATTACTTAACATCAGGCATCCAGTTTGATAAATTTTTAGTTAATGGCGAACCCGCAAAAATAAATGGGGCCGGAGCATCAACCAATATGGCGGTTAGCTTAAATAAGCCACTGGCGCCACATGAGCAGGTAAAATTAGATATTGACTGGCATTTCCAGATCTCGCTGGAAAGCGGCCGCGAGGGAATGATTGACCCAACCACTTATTACCTGGCTTATTTTTATCCAAGAGTATCTGTTTACGATGATTATAATGGCTGGGACAGGCTTCCGTTTTTAGATGCCCAGGAATTTTATAATGATTTTAATGATTATACACTTACTGTAAATGCGCCTAAAAACTATATTGTATGGGCTACCGGCACCCTACAAAACCCTACAGAGGTATTACAGCCCGAATATGCTAAACGCCTGGAAGCATCAATGACCAGCGACTCGACCATACATGTAGCTACAGCTACCGACTTGGCTAAAAAGAACATTACAGCACAAAAAGATCAAAATTCATGGATCTGGAAAGCTAATGACATCAGCGATATGGCTGTTGGCATGAGCGATCATTATGTATGGGATGCTGCCAGCGCCATTGTTGATGATGCCACCCACCGCAGGGCCAGCATGCAAGCTGCGTTTCAGGATAGCGCGGCCGATTTCCATCACGCTGTACAGGCCGGTCGGCACTCTTTGAGCTGGTTATCGCGCAACTGGCCGGGGGTACCTTACCCTTTTCCTAAAATGACCGCGTTTCAGGGATTTGCAGATATGGAATACCCAATGATGGTGAACGACAGTCATACCGATGATATTCAGTTTTCGGCCTTTGTACAGGATCATGAAATAGCGCACACGTATTTCCCCTTCTACATGGGTATTAACGAAAGCCGTTACGCCTTTATGGACGAAGGCTGGGCGACTACTTTTGAACGCCTGATAGGTACAGATGAAGTAGGAGCCGAAAAAGCTGATCAACTTTTTAAAGACTTCAGGATCGACAGGTGGATCCATGATCTCTCAACATCCGAAGACCTGCCAATTATTACCCCATCAAGCGAGTTAAGGGCTGGTTACGGTAATAACGCTTACGGTAAACCGGCATTAAGCCATTTTGCTTTAAAAGACATGTTGGGCGATGAATTGTTTAAAAAAGCGTTACATGGTTATATGGACCGCTGGCATGGCAAACACCCTATCCCATGGGATTATTTTAACTCCATGAGCAATCTATCGGGCCGAAACCTTGACTGGTTTTTTAACAACTGGTTTTTCACCAACTATTATATCGATCTTGATCTGCAAAAGATAAACAAAGTTGCAGGCGGCTATACAACCAATATAAAAAACACAGGTGGCTTTGCCGTTCCGTTTGATGTTAAGATCACTTATACCGATGGTACAACCCAAACTGTTCACCAAACACCCGCTGTTTGGCAGAATAATCAGAAACAGATCCTGGTAAACCTTAAAACCGCTAAAACCATCAAAACAATAGCATTAGATGGCGGTATATTTATGGATGCCAATGAAAAGAACAATACTTTAGAGGTTAAATAAAACAACAATACCCATAAAACAAAAAACCAGGCATCATGGCCTGGTTTTTTGTTTTTTAATATAGTACTAAATATTAGGTAGTGTAGTACTAAAAATTATGCGTTTTGGATAGAATTATTCCAATCATTGGCAGTGCCTTTTACTTTTGTTTTGGCATCATTAACAACACTTTCTGCTACTTCTTGTGCCTTGTCTGCTGCATCTTTAGCCTTTGATTTTGCCGAATCAATTGCATCGTCTTTGTAATCGTAAAGGTCACTAACGGTGCCATTAAATTTTGTTTTTGCCTTTTCAAAAGCGTCATTAATGCCGCTCGCTGTTGATTGCGCTTTGGTTTTAGCTGTATCTACAAGGTCATTTATATAATCTGCAATATCGTCTCTCAGTTCACCACCTTTTTCGGGGGCCAACAATAAACCTAATGCAGCACCCGCTGCGGCACCAACTAATAGTGCAGCTATAATTTTCGCTTGATCTTTCATTTTTTGCGTTTTAATGTGATAATTTAACCTATACTACAACAAACAACAACAATGCCAGTTTTGGGAAAGGCTAAAAGAAACAAGGAATAACTTTGGATGATGGCTTAGGCCGTTTTAGAACATGGGTGAAAAACAACCCTGAAATACAAGTAATCAATTACAGCGTAGCAAAATGACTAATAACTGATCATAAAAAAAGGCATCCGCTTAAAAGCGGATGCCTGGTATGCTTAATGATTATATTATACTTAGATAACTTTTACATTTACCGCATTTAAGCCTTTTCTGCCGTTCTCTACTTCAAACTCAACTTTATCATTTTCACGGATCTCATCGATCAGGCCTGTTGAATGAACAAAAATGTCTTGACCACCGTTTGTAGGTGTGATAAATCCAAAACCTTTTGTCTCATTAAAAAATTTTACTGTTCCTTCTTTTTGCATTATTTTATTTATTAAAGGCGCCAATTTAGGCAAATTTTTTACAAACTATAACAGTGTCAGGTCAAATAAAAAACGTTTGATTTGGAAGTTTGATGGCGTGAAATCTTTAAAATTGATTTGGCGAAAGGTAATTTAATGATTTTGAATGCTTTAAAAAACAGGTCGATTCAATTAACACATCTTCAAATTTTCAAAATATATTGAATAAGCGCCCTTACTTAATTTTTAGTTTTATTAAATTGTAAGTTTGCGCCAGAATCAAAAAAACACATATATGAAGGCCTTTATATTCGACCTTAATGGCACCATGATCAATGATATGCCTTACCATACCAAAGCCTGGCAAACACTTTTAAATGATCAGCTGGGTGGCGCCTTCACCTGGGAAGAGGTAAAAAAGCAGATGTACGGCAAAAACCCCGAAGTATTGGTAAGGATGTTTGGCCCTGACCGTTTCACCATGGACGAGATGAACGACCTATCCTACAAAAAAGAAGAAAGATACCAGCAGGAGTTTTTACCTCACCTGGCGCTTTTGCCCGGCTTGCAGGAGTTTTTAGAAGCCGCATATCAAAAGGGTATACCTATGGCTATAGGCTCGGCGGCTATCCCTTTCAATATTAACTACGTGCTCGATAACCTTAATATCAGGCATTACTTTAAAGCAATAGTAAKCGCCGATGATGTGGTATTAAGCAAACCACATCCCGAGACTTTTTTAAAAGCGGCGCAACTTTTAGATACCATACCTGCCGATTGTATTGTATTTGAAGATGTACCCAAAGGTGTTGAGGCTGCCGCCAACGCGGGGATGAAGGCTGTTGTGTTAACAACTACACATGAGCAGTATGAATTTGAAAAATTGCCCAACGCACTCCATTATGCTGCTGATTTTAATGATGATTATTTTAAAGGGCTGTTAGTTTAATTTATATCCCCTGTTATTTATCTGGCAGATTTGCGTATTATTGATAAAGGTTTACAATATGTAACCCTTACACCTAATCTCCCGCCTCTTATGAAAATAAAATTTTACCTGCCTGCATTACTCGTTCTTAGTATATTAAGTTCATGTAGTGATCATGTTTACGGCCCTGCTTTGCACCATAGCGACATAGCCTATATGCCCAAACCCATGTCAATGGATAGTACAAAATCGGCCACTTATATTTCGGGTGCGCTGGTGCTTGATTATAGCCCCAACTTTAATGACCAGCTTACCAGCGGGCAGCTTAATATAAGCCATGCCAATACCTTTAAAAATTTTAACCTGGCTTATGGGGCTTTTACCTCGCTGGGTAATTATGCTAATAACGATCTGCAGCCCGCCGATCCATTTTATTTTAAGAATAAGTTTTTTGGCGCTGTTGGCGGCCGGTTATCGGGTAACTTTTTTATCAATAATGATAGCCGTACAGATATCAGGATAATTGGTTTTGAAGCTGCTTATAGCCACGAATTTGGCGACTATGCCCGTTTCAGGAAGGCAGTAACAGGTCAGCCAAATTTTTATACCGATACCCGTACCGATCTTTTCACCGGAGGCCTAACCAGCGAAATTGTGTTTCATGGCAGAAGACCAAACACGCAGATGGGTTTCAGGATATTTGTTGGCGAAACATTGGGTAACGACAATATTTACAACAATAGCAATAATGATTACATAAGTTATAAAACGCCTACTTATGTAGCTTTCTCCTATTTTGTGCAATTTCAGCAATATTTTGCAGTTATTGAGGGCGGCACTTATGTACAGTTCAGGGTGGGCCTTAAGTTTTAGCCTACTCCGAATAAATGCTTCCAACCCTATCGCGCAGGTTATAGCCCGATGCCATAACCTCGCCATATGCGCCTGCTGTGCGTACTGCAATCAGATCGCCACGGAATGATTCGGGCAGGTCAACATCTTTCTGAAAGCAATCTGTACTTTCGCATATGGGGCCTACTACGTCGTATTTTAAATCGGTTGCCGGTGTTTCATTTTGAATTTTGAATTTTGAATTTTGGCTTAAATTCTCAATTTGATGATAAGCCTGGTAAAGCATCGGGCGAATCAGTTCGGTCATACCGGCATCCAATACCAGGAAGTTTTTCTTTTTACCGTTTTTAACATACAACACCCTCGATATCAGCGACGCGCTTTGGGCTACCAGCGCGCGGCCAAGCTCAAAATGCACTTCCTGGCCAGGTTTTACGTTCAGGAAGCTTTTAAATACCTGGAAATAGTTTTCAAAATCGGCAATGTTGGTATCGGGGCTGTAATAATCTACGCCCAAACCACCGCCTGTGTTCAGTACCTTAACCGGAAAACCATGATCCTCAAACCAATCCTGCATTTCATTAATACGGGTACAAAGGCTTTTATAAACCTCCAGATCGGTAATTTGTGAGCCAATATGGAAGTGGATACCTAAAAACTGCAGGCTGGCGCATTTGCGCAATGCAGTGGCCACATCGGGCAGCTGCCATATATTAATACCAAATTTATTTTCGTCGAGTCCCGTTGTGATAAAATGGTGCGTATGCGCATCCACATTAGGGTTGATACGGATAGCCACATTGGCCTTTTTACCTTTGACGGCTGCCAGCGCGTTTATTACTTCAAGCTCCTGTACCGATTCCACATTAAAGCAAAAAATATCGGCATCAAGGGCCAGGTTTATTTCCCTGTCGGATTTACCTACACCTGCAAAAACCACCCTGCCTTTGTCAAAACCATGATCAATAGCAGCCTTCACCTCGTTTCCGCTCACACAATCGGCACCAAAACCAAAAGACTGGATCATATCCAAAACCTTAGGATTAAAATTGGCCTTCATAGCATAATGCACATGAAAACCATGCTTAGCCGAAGCATCACGGCAGGCATCCAAAGTTTGGCGCAATACCTCCATATCGTAATAATAAAAGGGGGTATCCAGTTGCTGAAATTTATTTATGGTATTGGTATTGAACATGGTTAGAAAAGTCAAAAATCAAAATTAAAAAGTCAAAAAGGATAAATCCGAAACCGAACATCCCAAATGCGAAATCAAAACAGCCTGTTATGCAAACTCCTCAAAGTTTCCACCTTATCGTCGGTTTTTACCAGTAATGACAGGTTATGATCACTACCGCCGTATGATATCATCCTCAAGGGAATATGTTTTACAGCCTCAAGTACACGGGCCGCATAGCCATGCTTTTCGGCGCCAAAATCGCCTACTACACAAATGATGGTATGATTTACATCCAGCTCTACAGAGCCAAATGCGTTAAGTTCGCTGGTGATCTCGCCCAGGTAAGTAGTATCATCAATGGTTAATGAAACGGCCACCTCGGATGTGGTGATCATATCAATAGATGTTTTATAACGCTCAAAAACCTCAAACACCTTCCTCAAAAAACCATGTGCCAATAGCATCCTGCTCGATTGGATCTTTATAGCCGTAATGCCATCCTTCGCTGCAATAGATTTGATCTTGTCCTTCTCACTGGTGTTGGTGATCAGGGTACCCTGGGCCTGCGGGTCCATGGTATTAAGCAGGCGCACCGGGATCTTATATTTTTGTGCCGGAAACACGCTTTGCGGGTGCAATATTTTGGCTCCAAAATAAGCCAGCTCGGCTGCCTCATCAAATGATAGCTGGGCAATAGGCTGCGTACCTTTTACAATCCGCGGATCATTGTTATGCATTCCGTCAATATCAGTCCAGATCTGTACCTCTTCGCTGCGGATGCCGGCACCTATCAGCGATGCAGTGTAATCGCTGCCACCGCGGCGCAGATTATCAATCTCGCCAAAGGCATTGCGGCAAATAAATCCCTGGGTAATAAATAAATTAACTTCGGGATGCTTATCTAATAAAGGACTGATCTTTTCGGTGATATAATCAACAATAGGCTCGTTATCCTCATCGATCTTCATAAAATCCAGGGCAGGCAGCAATACCGATGGTATTCCTATCTCTTTCAGATAAACGTGGTATAATGTAGTAGATAATAGTTCGCCTTGCGCCAGTATCACCTTCTCTTCAACAGCAGTAAACTGGTCATTAGCCAGGTTGCTGAGCAACGCAAAATGATAGTCGATCACTTCTTTGCCTTGTTTTAAATATTCGGGATCGGCAAATAATTCCTGGATGAACAGTTCGTACTTATCTTTCAGGATACCGATTAGGCCAACAGCCTTCTTCTTATCGCCCGTTAAGTAAGCCTGACCAATCTCCACCAGGTTATTTGTAGTACCAGACACTGCCGAAAGTACAACTATCTGTCTTTCTGCAGGATTAATAATGTCGAGCAGGTTCTTCATACGGGCGGGGCTACCCACTGATGTACCGCCAAATTTTAAAACTTTCATTGCTATTTTCGTTAACCTAAAATAAGGGCACTACTGTACCTTTATTTGCGGCGCTAAAAATAGGATTTTAAAATACTTATAACTAATTAAATTTGGCAAGCCCCGCAAACAGTTTTCACCCTGTAACTTATGACAGACGGCATTAGCGATAACGACCATTTACCGGCTTGAATACATGTGTTACCAGCGTTAAGCTGCTTTACTTTCCAAACAGCAAGAATTTTTTATGACAGGTTTTGCATTGATAGCTCTGTACCGGCAACCAAAACAATAAAGTCTTAATTAATAACGACCGGTGTACCCTTTGGCCTGTATTGTTGTGGCATTTGGTACAAGCCTTCAACTTAATTCGCTTTTTTGATGAACTTATTTCTTTTTCAACCATGTTTATTTGCTTAAAGGGCGGATGCATTTTTGATGCCAAAACACAATAGGATAGCTAAAAACAAAGTTGTGGCTTCTTCTGGAAAAGACAAGGTTTTTTTCATGCTCTTGTGATTTTGATAAAGGTTTTGTACAATAAATTAAGCCGTAAAAATAAATCGCCATATAGAAAACTACAATATCACTTTATGGTCCAATTTAGCTTTACTGCGCTAAACAAACTAACTACAGGTTAAAATTGTTTTAACTAAATTAAAAAATGCCGGCTCTCCCCTGTTTTTCGAAATTCACCATTCAGTAACACATCCTTATTCCCTAAACACATTCTCCTTTACCAAAAACAAAGGCAACGATCCATGATCCAGCACCCGCGAGTGGAAATCTCTGATATTAAAATCTCTGCCTTGTTTTTTCTGCAATTCCTCTTTCCAGTGTAGTATTTGCAATGCGCCGTATTTGTAGGTAACCACCTGTGCGGGCCAGCGGCGTATGCGGGCTATTTCGCGCATGGCAATGTCATCCTGGTTACGGATATGCGTCTTCCAGAAAACAAGGGCCTGCCCATCCGTCCATCCGTAATAGTTTAAGCCAACATCAAGGGGTACCCGTACCGAACGTACAATATCCCACTCCCATTTACCCAGTTCATCATATGGGGTTTGGTAAACGCCTAACTGTTTGCCCAGCTCTTCGGTATAAGCTGCCCAGCCTTCGGCAAACCCCATATAATAAAAAAGTTGCTGAACGGCCGACGTTTTGGTCTTACGTTCGATACTTGATTGATAGTGGTGCCCCGGCACCGCCTCGTGGATAAACAGCCAATCGTACTGGCGTTTGTTGTAAGGCTTATCAAAAAGGTTATAGTAAAAAGTGTTATTATCATAGTAACCAGGCGTTTGCGCCAGTTGTTTACTTTCACCGGCTTTGATTTTTTAATCTGGTATCACCAAATCATTAAAAAGCTTTGGCAGATTGCTGTAGATGACGGCCCTGGTATGTTCAAAACTTTGCTGCACAATTTCAGGATCGCTTTCAAAAAATTCAGGATCATTTAAGTGTTTGTAAAAAGCATCATCACTTAAACCGCTTTGCTGCCGCACCGCTTCAATATGCTGCTGCACCCTGTTTACCTCGCTAACCCCGAATTTATAGATCTCATCCGGCGTTACATCGGCGTTTACCCATCGTTTTAACAAATAGGCATACCAGGTTTTGCCATTAGGCACGGTAATGATTCCACCCGCCGAAATTTTTTCGGGTCGGTGCCTCACCCATTCCTGCTCCAAAGCCAGCCGTTCCAGGTTGAGTCTGCATTCGTATTTAATCAATTGGTAATCTATTTTTTGGGATGGATTTAACGCTTCATCCTTATAATTTGATAAACCGGTATTGGCCCAATTAAAAAATTCCTGCTGCTTTTTTATACTTTCTTCGGTGCCGATGTGTTCCAATCCGCTTACATAGTTTAACTCCAGTTGCGGAAGGTTAAGGGCTTTGTAGCCACTCACAAATTCGCTGCTAAAAGCATCGAATTTCTGCTGACCACTGGCAGGAAACAGAAATATCATTAAAATGCCTGCGAAAAGCACCAGTGTCTTCATAATTGGATTGCGAATAATTACAGTTATAAGCTTCGATGTTAATTTTTTACCGATGTTACAAAACGTGCCTTTAAATAATGTAAATTGTAATCACCATGCATAAACTCACAGTTATATTTTTGTTGATATTTATCTGCGATAAAGCCATCGCACAAACCTACCCTGATTCTCAATTACCCACCGATACACCAAGGCTTTTTGCCAAAGGCATACTTACCGATGGTTTAAGCAATCGTGATTTTACTATTTCACCTAAAGGCGACGAGATTTTTTACACGCTGCAACAGCCTCGTTTTGTAAACAGTACAATTCTTCATATGGTTAAAAAAGATGGCAAATGGAGCAAACCCGAAGTAGCTTCTTTCTCGGGCCGGTACCGCGATCTGGAGGCTGCATTTGCGCCGGATGGACGGACCATCTATTTCTCGTCCGACAGGCCATTGAAGGATGGCGCCACCAAAAAAGATTTTGACATATGGCGGGCAATGCGAAATAACAATGGCGTATGGAGCGAGCCCGAGAATTTAGGTAATATGGTTAACTCTGGCAAAAATGAGTTTTACCCCAGTATAACCCGGAACAATAACCTGTATTTTACAGTGGAAGCAGATTATGGCAAAGGAAGCGAAGATATTGTGGTTTGCAAATCAACCGCCAATGGCTACACCAAACCCGAAAACCTGCCCGAAGATATCAATACCAAATATGATGAGTTTAATGCCTTTATTGATCCGGATGAGCAGTTTATTTTGCTTACTTCTGACGGCCGGCCCGACAATCTGGGTCGTGGCGATTTGTACATAAGCCATAAAGATAAGGCCGGTAACTGGCTGCCGGTAAAACATCTGCCCGCGCCTGTTAACTCAACCGCCATTGATTATTGCCCCTTTGTAACCTGGGATAAAAAATATTTAATATTCACCAGCAGCAGATTAAATGCAGAATTAACCAACGGAAAAACAAAAACTTATCCACAATTGAAAAATTTGCTGAGCGATGCGGGAAATGGCTGGGATGATATTTATTGGGTAAGGTTTGAAGAAGGGTGGTAGGATTGTAAAAAAGAAAAGTCATGCTGAACTCGTTTCACTGTTGCTCGGGGAAATAAATTCGGCATGACTACGTACCTTGAGAAATAATCGGCTTACTTTTTCTCTTCAACTCTTTTTAATACCGAGTGGGCCTTTGAACCATTAACATCCAGATCTACAGTTGTTGAATCGCCATAAAACTTACCGGTATGCGGAATATCCATTCCACCAGTACTAACGCTGAATGAGAAATCAGCACCTGTTATCTTACCGTTGTTTAGGGGCACATCGCCATCAGGCGTAAGGGCAGTACCGGTTAATTTATCGCCATCAATTTTAAAATTGTAAAGCAATGGGTACTCTGTGCCGCCAATTTCAACTTTCCCGGCCCATTTGCCGTTTAAATCGGCAATGGCTGCAAGGCATACCATAAAACAGCTAACTAATAACGCAGTTGTAAATATTTTTCTTTTCATAACATAAATTTGTTCATAACTAAGATAAGATGTTTTTTACTAAAATATGTTACCAATAAATTATTAAAAAGTTATTATCAACACAATAACTTATTTAACAATTACGGCTTTCAATATATAATTTTCCATGATCTTCTCGGGCTGCCAAACCCTCCGATTTCTAAAATTTGCCGATGTAATAACCACCACCAACTGATATTCCGGAACTATAAAAATGTATTGCCCGCCTGCCCCACGCGCTTCTATTGAATTGATGGTTTTTCCATTTACCAGATAGTGGTAATGCCACCACAAAAAGCCGTATTCATTTTTCTCGTTATGATTTTCAAGCATCAGGTATTTTTTAAAGGATGCATCAACCCAATTTTTGCTGATGAGCTGCCGGTTTTTCCATTTGCCGCCATCGGCATAAAGCAACCCAAACTTTAACATATCGCGGGGCCGCAGGTGCATGCCGCCGCCGAAGTATGGTCTGTTGAGCTGATCGTCAAAAATGATATAGTTATTTATACCTAATGGCTCAAATAAATTACGATCAATAAACAGGTCAAGCGGTTGTTTCACCACGGTATCCATAATCACCCCCAACAGGTAGGGATTGGCCGAACTATAGTTGGCATGTGTACCGGGATAATTGATCATCGGCGCCTCAACAACTGTTTTAAGCCAATCGGCAGAGTTTTGATATTCATCTTCTGATGCCACCGACTTCCTGTCGATCCCGAAATCAATGGCATCCAGCCCCGAACTCATCGTAAGCAAACTACCTATGCTGATGGCTTGTTTCCGTTTATCATTATCGGCTGCATGTTTATACTGTACGGGTAAAAACTGAACCAGCTTTTGGGCGGTATCCTTCAGCAAGCCTTTGTCTATAGCTATCCCCACCATAGCCGATGAAATACTTTTTGATGTCGACCGCAGGTCATGCACCGTGCTTTCATCAAAACCATTAAAATACTGCTCGTAAACAAGCTTTCCGTTCCTGCTGATGAGCACACTATGCGTATTGGTGATCTTATTGGCGTTGATGCTATCCACCATCAATTTTAAATAGCCCTCATCAAAACCGGCAGTTTTCAAACCGCTAACCGGCAAGCCGTCTTTCATATCAACAGGCACATTGCCGTTAAAAGGCAGTTTAGGAGCTTTGCCTGATAGATCCCAATCCTTAACAGACCGGTGCAAGGTAACGCCGGTAACAGGTAAACCGGCTATTTCGGCTTGCAAGGTAATAGCATCCTTAAACAGCTTACCTTTAAATTTTAAACCGGTGCGGAAATCCCTGAACCGGACGCTATCGGCATTAAGCGTTAAGCCACCGCTGGCAAAGCCCGAAAAACGGGTATCGCCCAGGAAAATATAGGCTTCATATTTGGTCGAGTCGGTATTTTCTACATCGATGTAAAACTCTGGTTTAAGATCGGGAACAAACAAAATATTCCACTGGCCGGTATAGCTATTAAGTGCCTGTGCTTTTAAAACTGTATGGTAACTCCATTGCACCGAGCGGATGAACAGGCGCACCTGCTTATCCTTTATTGCTCCTTTAATGGCCAGGTTACTATCAACCTTAACCTCGAAATTATTATTGGCCGACAGTTTGAATTTTCTTTGGATCGATTTCCCCGAAGATGACAACTGTAAAATATAGTTGCCGGGGCCAAGCTTTTTTACCGCTACGCTGATGCTGAAATTGCGGGGCTGAGTTAATAACCCTTCCCAATGCCCTTCATATGGTTTCATGCCGATCTGGCCAAAACAATTGCAGCTCATGAGCAGCATCAATACTATTGCGGGCAACCTGTTTTTAAAATACTGGAGTAATAACATGGTATATATTTTATAGCACAATAGTAAGTGCTTAAAACCCTTCAAAATAGTACATTGTTAACGTGCGGCAATTATTTTACGGTATTGCAATGGTGTTACCCCAACTGCCTGTTTAAAGCTGCGGATAAAATGGCTCTGATCGGCAAAACCACATTCATAACCGATTTGTGTTAGGGGCATAGCGATTTTGCCCAACAATCCGGCGGCTTGCTCTATCCTTAACTTTTTCAGGTAATCACCAACCGTTGTGTTGAAATATTTAGGAAACTGGCGCGACAAATGTACGGGGTGTACCTGCGCAATGGCTGCCAAAGCATCCCAGGATAATGAGGTAGTGTCCCCATCGTTAAGGGCCTCTTTGATCTTTTTTACCCATGCAGGTTGCCTCGCCGTTTCCTGTTGCTTTACATTAGTGAGTAGACCAAAAACTTTAAAAAGCGATTCCCGGATAGACAAAATTTCTATCGTTCCTGTATGCCTCGTTTCCATATACATACTGCGGAATAGCAATTTTAAAACCGGGTTATCCAATTTTAAGCTCCCCTCCATTCGGTTTAAAGGTAATTGGTATCGATCAAAAAAATCCTTTTCCAGTTCGATGTGAAAACCACGGGTATAGCCCGGGTGTTTAATGTTACAGTGCGCATCCTGCCAGTTATGAAACAGCAACGTACCGGCACTGCATTCATAACTCTCTTTTTTATTGGTCTCCAGCATGTTGCCCGTAAGCAGGAAGGTAAAGTATGGATTTTGATGTGTGTGCCAGTCAACCCGGTCGTGCGTGTATTCTGTATCGGTAATAACGAGGTTATCCAATTGGATAGCCTTGTTTTGAACCCCGAAGTATTTACCTTTTTGAAGCTGCAGCATACTGCTTATAGACGAAGTGAGAGATGAATTGTTACAGCTTTTTAATTAGCAATTTGCTTTTCTTCCCATTTCTCAAATCCTCAAATCTTCAAATTTTATTTTCATCCGCACACCTGAAATTTACATAGCTGCACATCTGCACATCCGTTTATTTGTTTAATTTTGGGCCGATGAAAAAAGTGGAAGTATTAAAGCTGATCGATCTGATCGAGGAGATTAAAAAACTGCACGAGTTGATTACGCAAAGCCGCAAAAAAAAGACCTCCGATTTTGTGCTGAATCAATACGAAGCTAAAAAACTAAAAATGATCGGCTCTATCATCAATGAGCTGGCCAATCCGCCAATCCAATCCATGGAAAGCTACATGCTAATCCAAAAGATCCTCAACAAATACTATCCTAATATTGATAATAGCGAATTGTTGAACGACAGCGACGTGGGTAAAATTGTGGCTGTTATTTAAGGGAAAGCCCAATAAATAGCCGCAATAGTTTCCTTAACCTCACCTTCTTTCCAAAATGCCGTTGCCGGGTGAAAATGTTTCCATGAGTGCCAGTATTCCTGGTAGGCTTGTACTTTGCTTAATTTTTGCCCCTTTTGTACACCAGCTGTACATAAGCCATCCCAATCCCAAACCGAAGCGGTTTCTTTGTCGGTAAGCTGCCCGTCTTTATTCAAATCAAAATGAAATGTTTTACCATTTAAATTAGCGTTCCAAACATGGTAACTCAGGCTATCTTTTTCTATGCTTACAACTAATGGGGTTTTGTTAAGCTCGTCATTAAGTATCCGTTTATGAAATAAATGACGCCAGTCATAAGCTTTGGCCTGTCCGTTAACAATCACCCCTACCACCCAGCTTTTCCTGATCAGCGAATCTTTGTTTTTTAAGGTGCTGTCCTTATCAACATACTGTAAACGGTCGTAATTTTTAAGGTCGGCGTAATCCGGGGCATATAATTTATCGGGCTGCATAACAAGCGATGTTGGGTGTTTTTGCAGCCAGGCACCCAGTGTTACCTGCTCATAGGGCAATTCCTGCAGGTGCTGTCCTTTAAGCTTACCAACAGCCGCGTTCCCGGTTGCCTGGTACCACCAGGTTTTGGTGCTTTCGTCCTCAATAATGGCGTTATAATGCCTTGCTCCTACCAACCTGAAGTTTTGCCTTTTGCCGTTTATTACCGGGCTGTAAACCCTGCCCGTGCGGCACATGGTACAGTAAGTTACCAAAACAGGTTCGGCTCCAACATTATCCTGCACTTTATGATGATAGCCTAAATATATAACCGGGTAGGCTTTAGCCACGCCATTTTTCACCACACCTACAACCAAATAGTTAAGCGGCACCTTGTTGGTTAACCCGTTGGCAAATTTGGCTACCTGTGTTTCTTTAAACATGGTTTCGGCCTTGTACATATAATCGGTAATATAAAAACTACCTAAACAAAGCACCAGTACAAGGGCCTTAACAAGTTTACCCCTTTTGGTATTTTTTGAATAAAATTTAAAAAGGTACCATACAATGAAAATAGCCCCGATGAAGCGCAGTGGGTTTACAATTTTTTCAAGGTAATAGCATACGGTAATGGCATTGAGATCCTGGCTGCCCGGAAAAGGCATCAACAGGTAAGCATGCACCAGGCCCGGTACTATCAATAAAATTATTCCTATCCAAAATATTCCCGGCCTGTGTATATATTTCTTCATTTAATCAATATACTTCAAAGTCAACATGCCCGCCCGGTTGGCGAACAAGATAACCCTTAAATTTGTACTCTTCGGTTTTGCAACCGTCCAAAAGGTTGATAACTGGTTTATAATCGACCCTAATTTATCTAAAAATTTAATTAAACAACAACTTCGGGCATAATTATTTTAAAAAACAGATCTTCCCCTTTATTTATTTTAAGTTTAACGCATAGAGGCAGCCATCGGCACTGCCAAAATAAATTACACTATTAAGAATAACCGGCGATGAAACTATTGGGCCAAGCGTATATAATTTATCCATTACATCAACCGATGTTTTGTACAGCGAGTTATCGCCCCCGTTTGCCGCGTATTCAAAACTAAGCGTATCCTGCTTCAATATTTTCGCGGCATTGGCATCGCGGCCTGTAGTTTTAAACTCTCCACATAGCTTGCCTGTTTTAATATTTACAGCCAAAAGCTTTCCGGTAAAATCACCAAAAAACGCCGTATTTGCCCATAATGCAGGGGAGGAGTATAAATATCCATTTGCTTTATAGCTAAATTGCTGCTTGCCGGTTAAACCATCAACAGCCACAAACATATAGCTATCTGATGTGGTAAAATAAACCTTCCCATTTTTTACAGCGGCAGTTGTAAGTATCCAGGAGCCATTGGCACTATATTTCCAGTTCAGCTTGCCTGTGTTGGCATTAAGGGCATAAAAATAGCTATCACGGCAGCCAAAATAAACAAAACCATTACTGCCGATTGGCGAGGCCTGGATTCCCTCCAGCAAGTGGTAAACCGGCTGATCGGCTGTTTTAAACTTCCAGGCAAGTTTACCGGTTGCGGCGTCCAATGCGTATAGGTACGTATCCCAACTGCCAAAGTAAACTTTGCCCTTGTATAAACACGGACTGGTATGAATAATCCCTTTTGTTTGATAAGCCCATTTCAACTTCCCCGTATTGCCATCCAAAGCATAAAGCTTACCATCGCTGCTGCCAAAATATACAGTAAGATTATTTTTTACACCGCTAAATATTGGCGAAGACAGAAAGAAATCATACTGATCATCCATATACTCATTCACCGGTTTCATGGTCCATAACCCTTTTGCACCAACCTTCTTTTCCCCACCGGTTTTAAACTTCCAGATAAGTTTGCCGGTTTTAGCATTTAAGGTATAATAATAGCCATCAAAACTACCAAAACACAGCTTATCGCCATTAATTGCAGCTGATGAACTTACAGCACCACCGGTAGTAAATTCCCAAAGCTCATTTCCTGTTTTTACATCAACAGCGTACAAGTTATGGTCTTCGCTACCTATATAGGCAATACCGTTGGCAATAGCCGGCGATGAAAATATTTTACCTTTTGTAGCAAATTTCCACTTTAAGCCGCCAAAAGATCTATAGTCCTTTTTGTTATCAGCCTCTTTATGCTGCACGTTTGTATCTACAGCCAGGGCTATTGTGGTCTTTCCCTGGCTAAAAGTCGCGGCAACAGTAAATAAGGCAAACAGGAAAATATTTTTTTTCATTACCAGGAATGGATATAATGGAGGGACACAAGTATAGTTATAAAAAAACTACTGCTTTTTCCCGTTTTCAACACTTTTTATCTCCTCTTTCCGGTCCTTTTTAAAGTCGAAGTTGTCAAAATCTGTGGTTTGCGGCAAATCCATGGTGTAGCTGGTGAGGGTATCTACCTCAATGGTAATGTCTTCGGTATTCAGATCGATGAGATGGCCGCCGGCAGTTTTATCCATCGATAAAAAATGAAAATGGTAACCGCTGATGTGCGCACCCTCCATAAAAGCCGGAATGCGAAAACCAACCAGGTCGCCCCGTACCTCGCTATGTTCAAAAAATTGCTGCCTGTTCAGCATGGCTGCAAGCGGCAGATAAGGTTTTTCAACCGGTGGGAAAGCCCTGGTTTTTACCGACTTAAATTTGCCACTGATGTGTATGGCATAAATGCCGTTCTGGTTGGTAAGTAAACTATCCAGGTAACTATAAAGCGATGTTTTGTTTAAAGCTCCTGCATATTTGCAAACTTTTTTCGCCTTAAAAAAACACACTACGGCATAGGGCAATTTGCCTGTATCTGACACCAGGGTGGTTTTCCCTGTTGACCTTGTTTGGTAAATCTTGCCGTTAAGCATCAGCAGTTCGCCATCCAGGTGACCGGGAGCGCCAAGACCGAAATCACCGTGCTTTTCCAGTTCTTTATATGTATACCAGTTATCGTACAAGCCACCTATAAATCCGGAAGCAAAACCGGCGCTGAATAAATTATTATCAGCTTCTACGGCTTTGATTTTTTGCTGCGCGCTGGATTTACTATGGAAACAAATAAAGGCCAGTAACATTAAGAGGTATTTTTTTTGCATAATAAAGAAATTGCGTTTGAGGCTTACAAAGCAATTGTTTTACAACAATTTATCCAAATGTTTATTGATAATTAAAAATGCTTAGTCAATCAGAAAATTTTCAGGCAAAGACTCGGAGACGCAAAGTAATCTGCATGTTTTTTTTGCCGTCTTGGCGTCTTTGCGTGAGATTAATTTTATCCACCCTTCTTAACTTCCTAAACCCTCCTGCCAGGATTAATTTTACTTTACCCTTACGGGGATAAATATTGCTTATACTAAATTTGAAAATCTATTAAACAGAAAATGATGAAAGTAGAAATATGGAGTGATGTAATGTGCCCCTTTTGTTACATAGGCAAGCGCAGGTTTGAGGAGGCTTTGGAGCAATTTGATCATAAAGATCAGGTTGAAATTGAATGGAAAAGCTTTCAGCTTAACCCGGATATGAAAACCGACCCCAACATCAACATTAGTCAATACCTGGCCGATGCCAAAGGCTGGACGCTGGAATACGCCCAACAAATGAACAATCATGTTACCCAAATGGCTGCCCAGGTTGGCCTTACCTATGATTTTGACAAGGCTATTGTTGCCAACAGTTTTAAGGCTCACCGTTTTACTCACCTTGCCAAAAAATACAACCTGGGTGATAATGCCGAAGAAGCCTTGTTTAAAGCTTACTTTACCGAAGGCTTAAATATGGATGATAATGCTACCCTTATACGATTGGGAACTAATATTGGCCTTGATGCTGAAGAAGTAAAACAAGTGCTTGAAAGTGACACCTACGCTGATGAGGTAAAACATGACATTGCCGAAGCGCAACAATTAGGCATAAGAGGCGTTCCTTTTTTTGTAATGAATAACAAATATGGGGTATCTGGCGCGCAGGCTGTACCGGTTTTCCAGGAAACGATAGAAAAATCGTTTGCCGAATGGCAGCAGGAAAACAGCAAACCCGCTTTAACCATTATTGAAGGCGAGTCATGTTCACCGGATGGAGATTGCAATTAATGTTATTGATCTACAATGCTTTACTAAATTTATTTCAAAATCCATCCCAAAGTAAAAAACGATTTAGCTTATAAAACGTATCAATTAAAGCACTATATTTGCATTAGAACGACTAAGTGTACTTTTTACACTTAGTATAATAACAACATTGATGATAGATACGCTTTCCGTCCCGGTTTTAAATACCAAAAGAACACTCCGCATAGCTGTGGGTGCTATGTTTTTTATGGCCGGTTTAAGCTTTTCAAGCTGGGCATCGCGCATTGCTACAGTACAGCAAAGTATGGGCCTCTCTGATGCCGCTTTGGGTGCCGTACTGTTTTCATTACCAGTTGGTTTAATGTGCTCCCTCCCATTTTCGGGATGGATCATCACTAAAATCGGCAGCCGCAGGTTACTTATTGGTGCATTGCTGGTATATGCAACCGCGTTGGTAACTTTAGGTTTGGCACAAAATACCTTTCAGCTTATCATTTGCCTGGTTTGTTTCGGCTTTAGCAGTAACGCGGTTAACATAGCCGTTAATACCCAGGCCGTAGCTGCCGAAGAACTTTATAAACGCCCCATACTGGCATCATTTCACGGTTTGTGGAGTTTAGCCGGGTTTACAGGCGCAGGCATTGGTACCTTTATGATAGCCAATAACATTGCCCCTGTATATCATTTTTTACTGATGCTGATTGTGATTGCTGCAGGTGTAGCCATTGCCGCCCGTTATTTAAAGGATGATAAGGTAGCAAGCGCCGGACCAGCATTTGTGATGCCCGATAAATCGCTGATTAAATTGGGGATTATCGCCTTTTGTTCGATGATCTGCGAGGGAGCCATGTTTGACTGGAGCGTTATCTACTTCAAAAAAGTAGTGCTTGCCCCATCAGCCCTGGTTGGTATTGGCTTTACAGCATTTATGGCAACTATGGCAAGCGGCCGTTTTATTGCCGATTGGTTTGCGCACAGGTTTGGTTTAAAACGTACCCTGCAGATAAGTGGTTCATTAACCGCCACCGGTTTAATAATAGCCGTAATTTTTCCATACGTGTACACGGCCATAGCAGGTTTCCTGCTGGTAGGTGCCGGTGTATCATCGGTGGTGCCTATGGTTTACAGCGCAGCGGGCAAATCAAAAACCATGCTGCCGGGTGTAGCGTTGGCAGCCGTTTCAACCATTGGTTTCCTGGGCTTTTTAATTGGTCCGCCGATTATTGGTTTTATAGCAGGTATTGCAACCTTAAGGGCGTCATTTGTGTTGATAGCGCTGATGGGCTTATCGGTTGTTATCGTATCCACCAAGGCTAAAATCTAATCCTAAGCTTTATTAAGGTCAACCTCCCCGGGATTTAGTAGGTAATCAAATTGCTCATACCCGTTGTGTATAATAAATTTCAACCGTTCCTTTGGTACATCAATATCCAACGACATTAAAGCCAATGTTTCGGGCAAATTGTCACGAATCAGTTTCAAATCGGTTACATGAGGCATTTCAATAAAAATATCTTCACCCAGTGCGTCAATTTGCCATTCCGTCAGGCTGGTATTGTGTAATACATCCAGCCATTTCTGTTGATAGGCGTTCATAATCTTGCTTTAGTTAATATATTAATAAGGATTGAAAGGGAGATTGGTTTTAATTATTTGAGACCCAACGTTTCAATTCCATGTCAATATATCAAGGATTTTTTTGACGTCGTTAAGCAATTCCCGGTGATAAACACGAATTTTGAAGTGCATATTAAACACCGGGAAACTTTTTATGTACCGAAGCTTAGGGTATCACAAAGTCGGTAACATTGTTACATGCGCAACTTCTATCGACCTATTGTTTATTAATCATAATTTTCTAATTTTAGCATTTCAATAATGTACATACATTAAAACATTATACGTTATTAACACATACCAATTATAATTTTTTGTGCAATGGATTTTTTGAATACTATACTTGATTTTTTCAAAGGTTTTTTTGGCTGGGGCAGCTGGGGCAGTTTGATGGAGATCATTAAATCGGGCGATTATAGCAAGCTGTTTACTTATGCAGGTTTCCAGGCCATGCTGTTCCCTATTTTGCCTTTCCTGTTGCTGCTCGAAATTATCCGTGCTGCTTTTTATAAACGTTTTAAGGTTATTCATTATAAATTACCGTTTTTTTCATTTGTGTTAAATTCTGTTATCGGGAGGTATATATCCATAGGCATGGTTTTAATATGTATAAAACTGTTTGAAAACCACGCCATTTTTAAGACCACATTTACCTGGTACTGGTTTATTTATGGCTATATAGTTTGGGAATTTGGCCATTTTATTTACCATTATTTTGGTCACAAAGTAAGGCTGTTCTGGTGCCTGCACTCAACCCACCACGCGCCCGAAAGCATGAACCTGGCCATCAGCAACGCGCATTTCTTTTTAGAAGCCCCTTATGCCGATTTTATCCGCACAACGGTTTGTATTTTATTAGGGGTTAACCCGACTATGCTGTTTGTTATCATGTTTATTGATGGATTTTGGGGAACCTTTATCCACATTGGCGAAAACGTAATTAAGGATGGCAGATTAGGCTTTTTGAACAATATTGTACTTACGCCATCGCATCACCGGGTACACCATGCCCGTAATGTAAAGTATATGGATACCAATTTCTGTAACCTGCTGCCCATTTGGGATAAAGTATTTGGCACTTATCAAAATGAAGACACGGAAATTCCTATTGAGTATGGCATCAGTCGCCCGCTGATTAAAAACAGTTTCCTGGATGCCTACTTTGGTGAGATCGTATTTTTAGCCAAAGATGTATACAAAGCGCCTGGCTTAAAAAACAAGTTCCTGTACATTATTATGCCTCCCGGTTGGAGCCACACCGGCGATCATAAAATGACTACCGTAGTAAAGAAAAAGTATTTTGAAGAACTGGATAAACAAAAGGTTGGAGCGAAACAGGACGGGGAAACGGCGTTGACTTAAATTCTACCCTCTACTCCAAAATCGCCGCGATCTCATCAAAACCTTTCTCCCTTGCCAAATCGGCGGGGAGTTTGCCTCCTTCCATGCGGGTATTAATTTCGGCTCCGTTTTCTAATAATAGTATCAGCAATTCTAAATTTCCATTTTGCGCGGCAGCATGCAGCGGGGTTGCACCTGCTTGTTGTTTTATGTTGATAAACGATCCGTTCTCGATAAGCATAGCTGCGGTACGGGTATAATTGCCGGCACATGCCGAATGCAGCGGGTAAACATGAAATCCGTTGTTTGATGGCAGGTTTACATCGGCCCCTTTTGACACCAGGTAACGGGCAACATCATAATGTCCAAAATAACAGGCCAGGCCCAGGGCTGTAAAGCCATCAGGAGCATAATCATTAAGCGAGTTGGGACTGGCGTAAACAAGGTTAGCTACTGCATCAAGCTTACCGGCAGCAGCTGCCTCAAACAAGTTAATCTCGCCAACGTACCTCAGCAGCAGTTCGGTAACGTCGGGCTTTTTGTAATAGCATGACAGCATAAGCGGCGAAACCTGGTGACTGGTAAGGGTTGTTGCCAGCTTTGGGTTTTGTGTAAGCAGGGCATCTAACTGCTGCAAATTGGCAGCGTTAATATATTCCTCCAGGTTTTCTATACTCATTATTTTAAGTTAAATAAGGGTCTCGCAAAAAAATTCATAGCCTGAGCGTGCCCTGTTATTCAATTATACTAAAAAAATAAAAATACGCCTAACTATTTGCATAATCTGCTAACTTTATATTTCAACAGTTTGCAGCTTTTTTGATGAGTGGCGAGGGTGGGTAAAATTTTTATGTTGTTTTTGTAAAGTTTACATAGGTGAAATTTTATGTAAGTTTGCAGTTAAAGGATGTTACAATCAGGATGCCGGTAAAAGGAAATCAGTTTAAATCAAATAGTTTTAAGGACGATAATCAGCCCCGCCAAACCAATGGCAAGGCCGAAAAGGAACGGGTATCAAAAAGGGGACTCCCTAAAATGCCCCGCTTTGATATGGAGAATGGGCGTACAGTAAAAATTGCGGGATTGTTTTCGCTTTTGCTGTCTGTTTACTTCCTTATCGCCTTCACTTCCTACCTGTTTACCTGGCAGGAAGACCAGAGTTATATTTCAACAACCAATGGTGGCTGGCATAACCTGGCCACGGGCAAAACTGTACAGGAAATAGCCGATGCCGGCTCCCCGCAGGTTGCACAAAACTGGCTTGGTAAATTTGGCGCGCTGTTAAGCAACCAGTTTATTTATGAATGGTTTGGAGTGGCTTCATTCATCTTTATTTTTATATTTTTTGTATTGGGATACCGCCTGCTGTTTAAAGTAAGGCTGTTTTCATTAGCCAAAACACTGGCCTACTCCATTTTCGGCATTGTATTTATATCTACAGCTATAGGCTATTTTCACGCCTTTATTATTGATTACCCGCATTTTTTGGAAGGGGGCTTTGGTTACTGGAGCAACCGTTTGCTCGATGCGCAGATCGGTCCGGCAGGTACGGCTGGTTTACTTGTATTTTTGGCGCTTGCCGTATTGGTGATTGCCTATAATATCGATTTTAAACTACCCTCCAAAAAGGAAAGGGTTAACGCAATGGAAATAGACGAAATAGTTCCAGAGCCTGTTGACCTGGCTGATGAAGAAATATCCCTACCCGTTGAATGGCCACGCGGTAACCGGGTAAATGACACTTTAGCTACCCAGGTTAACGCTATAAAGCCCGAACCTGTAAATCAACCGCCATTAACACAAACTCAGGTATATCATGAGCCTGTTGTTTTAATGCCCACGAACACCGCCCGTGCCGAACCGGAAGAAGAAACAGAAATCCCCCTTACTATTGATGTAAACCGCCCGCTGCCCGAACTAAATGTTGAAAAGGCTGATGATGTTAAAGCACAGGAACTGGTGAACCAATTTGGAATTTATGACCACAGGCTCGACCTCGCATCCTATAAATTTCCACATCTCGACCTGTTGGAGAACCACGGATCAAACAAGATCTCGGTAAACGCCGAGGAACTGGAAGCCAACAAGAACAAGATTGTTGAAACGCTTAACCATTATAACATCGAGATAGATAAGATAAAGGCTACCATCGGGCCAACGGTTACACTATATGAAATCATCCCTGCACCAGGTGTGCGCATCTCCAAGATCAAAAACCTGGAAGATGATATTGCGCTGAGCCTGGCTGCTTTAGGTATCCGTATCATTGCGCCTATGCCGGGTAAGGGGACCATTGGTATCGAGGTACCAAATCAAAACCCCGAAATGGTTTCGATGCGGTCTATCCTGTCCACAGAAAAATTCCAGAACACCACTATGGACCTGCCCATTGCTTTGGGCAAAACCATATCCAACGAGGTGTTTATTGCCGACCTTGCTAAAATGCCCCACCTTTTGGTTGCAGGTGCTACCGGACAGGGTAAATCGGTTGGTATTAATGCCATATTGGTTTCGCTGCTGTTTAAAAAGCACCCGTCCGAACTTAAGTTTGTATTGGTAGACCCTAAAAAGGTGGAGCTTACGCTTTTCCGCAAGATAGAACGGCACTTTTTGGCCAAATTGCCCGATGAAGCCGATGCTATCATAACAGATACCAAAAAGGTTGTAAACACGCTTAACTCGCTGTGTATCGAGATGGACCAGCGGTATGACCTGTTGAAGGATGCACAGGTGCGTAACCTTAAAGAATACAATGCCAAGTATGTTAACCGCAAAATAAGCGACCCCGAAAAACATCGCTACCTGCCGTTTATTGTATTGGTGATTGACGAGTTTGCCGATTTAATGATGACTGCCGGCAAAGAGGTTGAGGTGCCCATAGCACGTATTGCGCAGCTGGCCCGCGCGGTGGGGATTCACCTGGTGATTGCTACACAAAGGCCATCGGTAAATATCATTACCGGTACCATTAAGGCCAACTTCCCGTCACGATTGGCGTTCAGGGTATTATCAAAGATAGACTCGCGCACCATTTTAGATGCCGGCGGCGCCGATCAGCTTATTGGTCGTGGAGATATGTTGTTCTCTACCGGCAGCGACCTCATACGCCTGCAATGCGCCTTTGTGGATACGCCGGAGGTGGAGGCGATATCAAACTTCATCGGCGAGCAACGCGGCTATCCTACAGCCCTGCTGCTACCTGAATACGTTGGTGAAGGCGAAGCAAGCAGTGCCAAAGAATATGACCCGGATGACCGCGACCCGATGTTTGAGGAAGCTGCCCGTTTAATAGTATTGCACCAGCAGGGTTCAACATCGCTAATTCAGCGTAAAATGAAGTTGGGCTATAACCGTGCCGGCCGCATTATTGATCAGCTGGAAGCTGCGGGTATAGTTGGCGCATTTGAAGGCAGTAAGGCCCGCGATGTTTTATACCCTGATGAATACAGCCTGGAAAGGTACCTGGAAACGCTTCAAAAACCACGTGATTAAACCAATTACAATTTATATGCTCTAAAACAGTAACTATTAGCATTAATAGTTACTGAAGATAAATAACTCATGAAAAAAACAATTTTATATACCCTAATAGCATTAAGTTCCTATACTGCCGCATTTGCCCAAAAAGATACACAAGCCAAGGCTATTTTAGCCCAGGTGAGCCAGAAATATAAATCGTATGATGTGATTAAAACCGATTTTTCTCTTACGCTTGATAACCAGCAGGCTGGTGTTAAAGAAACCCAAACCGGTACGCTGATTTCAAAAGCCAAAGCAGGTAAATACAAGGTTACCCTTTACAGTTCAGCATCGGCAAAGGATGTGGATAAAGAGATCATCAGCGATGGAAAAAGCCAGTGGACCTATCTGAAAAAAGATAAAGAGGTACAGGTGAGCGATGCAGCCAAAGGCGGCGAAGGCCTTAGTAACCCATCGCAAATTTTTACTATTTATGAGCGTGGTTATAAATACCTGTACACCGGCGAGCAAAAAATTGCCGGCAAAGCTTACCAGGTTATTGATCTTACGCCCGAAAATGAAAAGCAAGCCATATTTAAGGTTCGCCTGTTGATTGATAAAGCAAAAAAACAGATCTATAGCGCCCTTTTGTTCGACAAGAACGGCAATAAATACAACTACGTTGTAAAAAACTTTACACCTAATGCACCCATTGCCGATAGCATGTTTGCATGGGATGCCAAAGCTCACCCCGGCGTTGAGGTAGTGGATTTGAGGTAAGCTGTTAAAGTTTGACGATTTTAAAAAGGGCGATGGGTTTTGAAACTTATTGCCCTTTTTTGTTACGTCCCCACGCGTTACTGCAGAACCATAGACCATTGGGGCTATATCTTACCGCTCAACTCAGTAATCTTTAATAACATAGCCTCCAGCCTTTCCTCAACCGAAGTACCTCCATCAATAACCAGTACCGGATGATGAAGGCTTTGCATCCAGTTTTGATGGACCCGTAAGGTGCGTCCGCTGTTTAAATTTTCATCGTAGCCCGATGCCCATTCAATAAAGTCCTTGTATTGCTTATTGCGCTCTTTATCAGTATAAATGATATCGCCGTACTTTTCATATTCCCGTTTTTTAAGCCTGTTTATTCTTACCTCATTTGGCAGGTATAAAAATACCGACAGGTCGAAATTCCAGTTATTGTTCCAGTTGATTACCGAACCGCCTAATACCCAATTTTTATATTGTGATGTATCGTGGTTTATCAGCGCATTTCGTTCTTCGGGAGGACGCCTGATGGTAAAAGGAGTATGGGAAGGCATCCAGAAATATTGGTCGCCATCAAAGTATTGGTAATTAAGCTTTTCGGCTAAAGCCATGCCTAACGTAGTTACACCTGAGCCCGAAGCTCCAAAAATATTGATGTGCATTGTTAATTTAGTGAGCCCGGTTGTGTCGAAATTGTTTCAGTATCCCACATATGAGGTGAACACCATATATGTAGCCCACTTGTCAGTTTAGATGCCCGGCATGACTTAAGACCGTTCCTTCTACTTCACGTCAGTCTTCGGAACCCTCTTATCAGGCATCGGACCACGCTTGTAAATGATGAGGCCGTTTAAAAAATTGCGTAGGATCTGGTCGCCGCAGGGTTTAAAGTTGGGGTGATCATCATTACGAAAAATAGCGCCCAGTTCGGTTTTGGTGATGCGGAAGTTGGCCAGCTCCAATACTTTTATAATATCATCATCGGTAAACTTCATGGCTACCCTCAGCTTTTTCATGATATCATTATTGCTCATGCTATTGGTATTTAATTATATGGAAATATCTATTTTAACTTTTTTGTTCTTGATCTTTTCGCCCTTTATCTGCTGTACGGCCTTCTCAATACGGTTGCGTTTTACAGCGGCGTAAGATGTATAATCAAGCACCTCAATCAAGCCAACGTCCTCCTTATCCAGGCCGCCCTTTTTAAGCAGCAGGCCTACAATATCAATCTTATTTACCTTATCCTTTTTACCGGCAGCAATATACAATGTAGCCCATGGCGACGGTTTCGGTACTATCGGATCTTCGGGCAGTTCTTCCACTTCGGGCATCTGTTTTAAATAAGATGGCTTTTCATCGGGCGCCAGTATCAGGTACGATGTTCCTTTGGCATGCATGCGGGCGGTACGGCCGTTACGATGCAGGTAAGCTTCCTCGTTATGCGGTAACTGGTAATGTACCACGTGCTCAATCTCGGGTATATCCAGTCCGCGGGATGCCAGGTCGGTAGTGATGAGTAAACGGTGGCTGCCATTCCTGAATTTAAGTAAGGCGCGCTCCCTGTCATCCTGCTCCATACCGCCATGGAAAATATCATGCGGTAACCCCCTGTCATATAAAAGATCGCTGATACGTTCTACCGCTTCGCGGTGGTTACAGAAAACAAGGGTTGCTTTATCGCCAATTTTACAGATCAGGGCAAACAGCGCATCCAGCTTATCGGCGGCTTCGGCTATAACAGCTTTTTGTTTAATATCGGGGGTATTAGCGGCATTGGTGAGGTAATCCAGTTCAACAGGCCTTACCATGCCGGTAAAGTCAGGAATCTCCTGCATTTTGGTGGCCGAGGTTAGCATCCGCTTTTTGATATTGGGCATTTGCTTGATAATGAAAGCCATATCCTCCTGAAAACCAAATTCCAAAGCTTTATCAAACTCATCCAATATCAGGGTGTGAATAGTATCCGTACTAAAACTATGGCGGCGCAGGTGATGGGCAATACGCCCCGGAGTACCTATTAACAAAGCAGGCGGCTGAGATAAATTATTCCGTTCAATTTTTACCGGGTGGCCGCCATAACAGCAATTCACCTTAAAACCGCTGCCAATGGTCCTGAAAACCTGTTCTATCTGCAAAGCCAACTCGCGCGACGGAACCATAATAAGGGCCTGAACAGTTGGAATGTTCGGATCTAATAAACTCAGCAATGGCAATAAAAACCCAAGTGTTTTACCCGAACCGGTTGGCGACAGCAGTATTACATCGCTTTTTTTTGCCGCACTAATGGCAGCCTGCTGCATTTCATTCAGAGCGTTAATTTTGAGGTTTTCGAGCGCTTGCTTTATCATTGTAGGCGCAAAGATAAGGTAAATATAGTAGGGAAGATTATCTTTCAATCGTCGTTACTTCGTGCCTACCAATGGCGTATTCTATTTTCAAGGTGTAAAGGGCTGTCAGGCTGAGCCTGTCGAAGACTCGCGCGGAGAGGCCTTTGCCTCTATGCTTTGACAAAGCCCAGCATAGCGAATTCCGTTTTAGATAACCATCGGCTTTGAACGCTGGCATCGACTCACCCCGACCAGGCTCCGCCGGTCGACCCTCTCTCCGGCTTACGCCGCAAAGAGGGTGAAGCTCATTTTTTGTTTTATTGCCCCTCTATGTGACGCAGTCGGAGAGAGGGGCAGACGGGCGTAGCCTCGTCGGGGTGAGTCGACTCGCAGCAATGCAAAAACGTCATTCCCCCTTTTAGAGTCCCCGGATTTTATTGTTGTAATATCACACAATCCTACCCTCATCCATCATCCTGTCTTCAGGATCGGGCTCGTGGTAATTCTTAATAAACCTTGCAATTTCTTCGGCTTGCTTGTGGGTTAGGTCACCCATGCCGCTGTATTCCCATTCGTTCATTTTATCGTCAAAAACGATGTCGCCCAAATCAATGCTGCCTTCGCTCAAGCCAAATACCCCGGTAGAATATATGTCACCGCCTGGCATAATTTGAGTTACTGGTTTAATAATGATCAGGCGATCTCCATTATTTGTATAGAGATTATAATTCGCCGGCTTTATCATGTTTAAAGTATTTGGTTAACTTACAAAGTTAGGCGGGTTTTGTTTCATTATAGCTTTAATTATGAAGCTGCCATTTCATTAGCTGCATAACTCTTTTAAACTCGGGCTGTAAATCTGCGCGTATAGTAATACTTTCGCCGGTTATAGGGTGGTTAAAGCTTAGGTACGAAGCATGCAGCAGCATGGTGGTCATATCCCAGGTATCTTTAAAAAATTTGTTCTGTTTATTGCAGCCATGGGTACGATCGCCAATGATGGGATGGGAAATATGGCTAAAATGTTTACGCAACTGGTGCATTCGCCCTGTAGTTGGGACTGCCTCAACCAACGAATACCGGACTGTTTGGTGAGCGCCAAAGGGAATATCCAGTTCGGCCCGTTTAAGGGTGGTATAGGTTGTAAACGCATCCTGAAGCGTACCGTTTTCCTTCCGCAGGGGATAATCAATATCCTCTGTATCGGCAGTGTGACCACGCACTATGGCCAGGTATTTTTTTTGCACCTGGTTTTCCATAAATTGCTGTTGCATGGCAATTTCTACCTGTTTATCCAGCGCGAAGAGTAATATACCTCCTGTCTTCCTATCAATACGATGTACCGGGTTAACTTTCCGGCCAATCTGGTCGCGCAGCATTTGCAGGGCAAACTCCGATGCATCTGCAGCAATAGAAGAACGATGCACCAGCAAACCATGTGGTTTATTGATGGCTATAAGATATTCGTCGCGATATAAGATCTCTAACATTCAGTGCGATTACAAACCGCGAAGGTACGAGAATAGATTTGAGATGTGAGATATGAGATTTGAGACCCGGAAATTGTTTAAAAATAAATAAAAGAACGTCATTGCTGTGACGATCTATTTTTAACCAGCCTCCTGAAAATTTCATCTCATATCTCATATCCATATTCAATTAATTTAAAAAGTAATGCAGCTAAAAAAAATATTTTAATTAGTGGGTCTTTTTATATCTTTAGTTCAAACAAAATCTTATAAACAATGACCACTACAACCAAAACAAAATCAAGCGATTCCGCGCCTGATGATATTAATGCCGCTCCTACACGTTTATTTTCATTGGATGCCCTTCGCGGGTTTGATATGTTTTGGATTATGGGTGGCGAAGAGATCTTTCATACCATGGCCAAAGCCACCAAATCGCCATTTTGGGAGGCCATTGCAAACCAGTTTACACACCCCGACTGGAATGGTTTTCACCTGTACGACCTTATCTTTCCACTATTCCTGTTCATGGCCGGTGTATCTACTCCGTTTTCGGTTGGCCGGGAATTAGAGAAAGGCAAAAGCAAAAAACAGTTGGTTGTTAGGGTTATAAAAAGAGCATTAATATTGGTATTGCTGGGTTTGGTGGTCAATAACGGATTAAACATTATGCCAATATCCGAGATCCGTTTTGCCAGTGTGCTGGGCCGTATCGGGATCGCTTATATGTTTGCCAACATTATTTACCTGTACAGCAGCGAGCGCATGCAAATGGTATGGTTCTGGGTATTCATTATAGGTTACTGGCTGCTGCTTAAATTTACTTCAGCACCAGGCTTCCCGCATGGCGATTTAACCATGCAGGGCAATTTTGCATCGTATATGGATAGGATCATTCTGCCGGGCAAGTTGTATTTAGGCATTCATGATCCCGAAGGTTTATTTTCTACCATACCGGCCATCAGTACCGGATTATTAGGTATAATTACCGGTACCATATTAAAAAAGACCGGTTTAGCGCAAATGAAAAAAGTGGCTATACTATCTATTACCGGTATAATATTCCTGGTGATAGCCCAAATATGGAACCTTGATTTCCCTATCAACAAAAACCTGTGGACCAGCTCGTTTGTAATGCAGGTAGGGGGTTTAAGCCTGCTGTTGATGGCATTTTTTTATTATATCATAGATGTGCTGGGCTACAAAAAGTGGTCGTTTTATTTCAGGGTGATCGGCATGAACTCCATACTGATCTACGTATCCGGTCACTTTATTAAATGGAGCTATACCAACAATGGTTTTTTTGGCTGGATAGGTAAGCTCATTGGCGATCCCTTTAATGCCGTTGCTATGGCTATTACCTTTGTAATGGTGAAATGGCTGTTTTTGTATTATTTGTACCAGAAGAAGACATTTTTACGCGTTTAATACACGATTTATGGATTTGGCAGGATTAGACAGGATTTTTTGAATGCCGATTATTTTGTCTGAACCGGAATTCATCGAATTAGTTGAATTATTAGAATTCTAAAATTCTGTAAATTCGTTAATTCGATGAATTCCGGTTCAGAAATCCTGTTCATCCTGCCTGATACTTAAAAGCTACCAGCTTAATTACTGCTTTTTTGCCCATTGTTGCCGGTCTTCGGGCGATTGAAAAGTCCAGGCCATTATCCTGCTTGCTTTTTGCCCCTGCGACATGTTAATGGTTTGCACTTCAATTGCACCAGCCTTTTGCAAAGCATTATACAAAATGCGCAGATTTTCTTTTTTTGATACCAGGGTAGTAAACCATAAGCATTGCTTGGCAAACCGGGTACTTTGAGTGGCCATTTGCTTTAAAAATGCTGCCTCGCCGCCAGGATACCAAAGTTCGGTATTTTGGCCGCCAAAATTGAGCAAGGGTTCTTCCCGGCCAACTTTAAGGCCAAGGTTGTTCCATTTACGTTTTGAGCCTTCGGCAGCTTCTTTAACAGACGCGTGGAAAGGCGGGTTGCATACCGTAAGATCAAACAATTCGCCAGGTTTTATGGCAAAAGTAAAAATATCGGCCTTATGTTTTTGCAGGCGAAGCTCGATGGCATTTTTCAGCTCATCATTTTTACTGATGATCTCCTGTGCCGATTGCAAAGCCTGTTCATCTATATCAACCCCAACAAAACTCCAGCCATATTCCTGGTGACCGATAATGGGATAAACACAATTGGCTCCTACCCCTATGTCCAATACCCTAACCTTTTTGCCTTTACGGATAACACCATCATTAGCTGCAGCCAAAAGATCGGCCACATAGTGGATGTAATCGGCGCGGCCGGGAATAGGAGGGCATAAATAACTTTCGGGGATATCCCAAAAGCTAATCCCATAATGATGCTTTAACAAAGCTTTGTTCAGCAATTTAACCGCCTCGGGATTGGCAAAGTTAATGGTTTGGCTATCGTATTTATTTACGGTTACAAAGGGCCTCAATTTGGGCGTAGCCTTCATCAGCGCCTTAAAATCATACCCCTCGCGGTGGCGGTTTCGCGGGTGCATAAATTCTTTAACTTCGGGTTGGTTTGGTGCTGATTCGGGCAAGTTATTGTACTTTAATTTATAAATTTAAAAATGGCAGTTTACTATTTAGCTTTAAGCTTTCGGCCTTCAGCTTTAAGCTATTACAATACTGCCCAAATTGGCGGGCGAGTAATTGATTGATTTAAGGGTTTTGTTATCTGCAGTACGGTATACCAGGAACAAGCCATCAATTTCCTTATAGTGCGACTCAGTATCCGCCGTATTGCGGTAATGTTCAATAGTCTGGTTGGCTTCCTCTATGGTTTTACAAGCCTTGCTCATGTTTGACCGGTGAACCTCGTCAAACAATTCCTTAAACTTTTGTCCGAGACCAAATTCCAGTACAGCGCCTGATAATACGTATTGCAAATCGCACAATGCATCGGCTATTTCAACCAGGTTATTGTCATTCACGGCTTGTTGCAATTCTTTCAACTCTTCGGCCAAAAGTTCTATCCGCAACTGGCAGCGCTCCTTTGACGGGATTTGCGGTGCTGCTATAATAGGATGTTTAAAAGTGCTGTGAAATTCGGCAACCTGGTTTAATGAGTTTAAATCTTTGATCATGGTTATCAGGAAATATCTAAGGCTGCTAAGTTATGAATAACCACAACGCTTTCAAAAAAACACAATTTAAAACAGATTGATAAAAATTGGGTTATATTATTTATTTAACAATCACTTAACATATAGTCGCTTTGTTAACATAAACATAATATTAAAATAGCTTTACATTAACTTACCTTTGTGCCGAAAATAAGTTCAAACTCAACCTGAATTTTCTCAAACGTTCTCTATGAAAAATAAAAAAGCAAAATCCCCTGAAAAAGAAGCCCGCAAAGCACTAAAAAATCAGTTAGCCGATAAGTTTACCGCTCAGCTAAAAGCTATCGTAAGCGAAGTTGAACCCAATCTTAAAAAAGCAACAAAGGCTATTGAAAAGACTGCCAGTAACTTAGCAAAAAAACTTGCTGCCAAAATAAGCGACAAAAAAGAAGCTCCTGCAAAAGCCGACAAAAAACCTAAAGTGGTTTCAGCCGAAGTTAAAGCCCCGGTTGCGCCCATTGCTAAACCAGCAGAAGTTAAAAAACCCGTTGCAAAAACCAGCGTCAAAAAAGTTGCCGCCAAACCGGTTGTTGCCAAAGAAGAGAGCTCGCCTGTAAAATAATTTCGTTTATTACGATTTTAATAAAATAACAAAATCTGGTTTTATGACCCGGCTTTGTTATTTTTGTTTTTCGCCTAAGGAGAACCAGTTGCCCGAGTCATCTTTAAACAAGGCTTCAAAACCATAAAACTCTTTTGTTGGTTCTTTTTTAAATTCAACGCCTTTGGCTTTCAGCTCTTCGTAGGTTGCCATCAGATCGTTACATTCAAATACGCCAAAACCAAAGGTACCCTGGCTTACCAGCGTACGCATTTGCCGTGCAGCTTCCCCTTTAAACATCATGCCTTCGGCAATGGCCATAAGCGATATTTCCAGTTCGGGTTGTTCGGGCGGGCATACGGTGAGCCAGCGCATTCCGGGGCCCATTGACGCATCGGTGTGCACTTTAAAACCAAGCTTATTAACGTAAAACTCAAAAGCACTGTCCTGGTCAAGAACAAATATGCTAACGTGGTTCATTTTTGTGATCATGTGGAATAATTTGTTTAAACCAAAGATGAACAATAAACCAGGCGCTTACTTATTGAAAATTGCTGTTTTTCATCCAACCATTTTCCTGCGCAAAACAATTGGGAATAAATTTTAATGGCGATTGCAACATATCAGCCAATCTTTTAAGTGCCTGTTGCTGGTAAGCGTATGGCGACAGATGAACAATTTTTTTAAACAAAGCCGAAAACGAACTGGCGCTGTCAAACCCTACAGCATAACAGGCCTGTGTTACCGGGGTGCCTTCCTGTAACAGCAAGCGGGCTTTTTCAATCCTTACCGATATCAGGTACTGGTGCGGCGTTTTGCCATAAGTTGATTTAAACAGGCGAATGAAATGGAATTTTGAGAAAAAGGCTTCATCAGCAATATCATCAAGATTAATCGGCTGGTGGTAGTAATCATCAATAAACAATTTGGCATGTACAATACGCCTGTATAAATATACCCTTGGGATTGATGCGGTGCCTGCCATGTCATTATATAAAAACCTGGGTAAAGATGAGGCAATTAGTTAAATTACTCAAACCGTACCCAGTAATTAATTTTTTTTAAAACATTTTCCTCTATAATAACATTATCCGTTTAGTATTGTTGTATCCATCTTTCTACAGCTTAAATGGCTTTAAAACATAGTTCTGCTTTACCTCCGGAAATGTTAAGGGTTTTTGAGACGTTACCTCAACCCTACCTCATTCTTTCGCCAGAACTATTTATTCTCACAGCCAGCAACGCCTATTTAAAGCTAACAGACAAAACAAGACTGGCGCTGGCAGAACAATACCTTTTTGATGTTTTTCCTAAAATTCCCGACTGGTCATCTGAAGATGGAGGCATTTGCTTTTCGCTTAATAAAGTATTAGAAACCGGGCAGCCGCATCAGTTGCCGGTAATGCGGTTTGATATACCCAACGCAGCCAACCCTTCGCAAATGGATGAACGTTACTGGAATACCGCACATACCCCGGTGTTTGATGCCGAAGGCGATATGAGCTACATCATTCATTATACCGAGGATGTTACCCAACAGGTAATTACCGAGCGAAATTTAAAGCAAAGCCTGGAAAAAGAAATAACTGCCGCCGCAAAAGCCCCAAATTTGAGCAGGCAAATGGAAAAGCTTTTGGAGGAGATCCCCGCGCAGATAGCCATAGTTACCGGCCCCAACCTGGTTTATGATTTCATAAACCCGCGGTATAAAAATGAGCTTTTTCCAAACCGCGAGGTATTAGGTAAGCCCTTGTTAGACGTTTTGCCCGAAGTAGGCGGGCAGCCCATTTTTGATGCCCTGCAGCATGTTTACAAAACCGGCGAAACCTTTACAGGCAACGAGATTTGTATCCCGCTGGCCAAGGAACCGGGCGGACCAATACAAGACCATTATTTCAACGTGTTTTACCAGGCCCTTAGAGATGAGAGTGGCAAAATAGTATCTGTCTTAAGTTTTAAATACGAAATAACCGACCTTGTTTTGGCAAAAAACCGCCAGGAACAAAACAAGCGGGACTTATTGACCGCAAATTTGGACCTGGCAAATGCCAACGAAGAGATACAGGCAACCAATGAGGAGATAAGATCAGCAAATGAGGAACTAAGCGCCGCCAACGAAGAGCTGTTCCAGTCGCAGCAAGATGTGCTTAAGCTAAATGATGAGTTGGAGGAACGGGTGGAATTACGCAATATTGAACTTTTTAATGCCCAAGCCGCAGCGGCCAGTCAGCGCGACAGGCTGAAAAGATTTTTTATGCAGGTACCTACCGGCATTTGCGTACTCGACGGCCCCGAAATGGTATTTGAACTGGTAAACCCGGCATACCAGCAGCTTTTCCCGGGCCGGGATCTGTTTGCCAAACCTATTATAGAAGCTTTGCCCGAACTGGCAGGCACCCCTATTATAGATATTTTAAAAAATGTTTACTATACCGGCAATACATTTGAAGGTAAAGAGCTATTAGTACCGCTGGCACGAACTGTTAACGGCCCGCTTGAAGACCGCTACTTTACGTTTATTTACCAGGCAAGATACGATGCTGATGGCACTGTTGATGGAATTTTGGGCTTTGCTTTTGAGATGACCGAGACCATACTTACCCGGCAAAAAGAAAAGGAGAACGAACAGCGTTTCCACTTTTTACTGAATGCAATGCCACAACAGGTATGGACAGCCCGCCCCGATGGTTATCTTGATTATGTGAACGAAGTTGTATGCGACGATTTTGGCCAAAGCATGGAAGAAATACTTGGCCGCAGTTTACAGGAATTTATCCATCCCGATGACAGGCTTATCAGTTCGCAAAAATGGAAGGCAGCTTTGCAAAACGCCGATGAATTTATGGTTGAGTTTCGCCTTAAATTTTATAACGGGCAATATATTTGGCATTTGGTGAGGGCTGTGCCCCTGGTAGAAAATGGGCAGGTAAGGCTATGGCTGGGTACCAACACCAATATCGAGATACAAAAGCATAACGAACAAAAGAAGGATGAGTTTCTGTCAATAGCCAGCCATGAGTTAAAAACACCGCTTACCAGCATTAAAGCATTTAACCAGCTGATGCAGCGAACAACTGATGCGCAAAAGCTCAACAGCTTTGTCCAAAAATCGGCAGCACATGTACTGCGGCTGGAAAAGCTGATTAACAACCTGTTGGATGTTACCCGCATCAATGCCGGTAAAATAGCCTATAATATGGAACCCTTCAGTTTCCTGGAGATGCTTAAAGATAGTATAGAAAGCGCTCAGCAGGCAACAACATCGCATCAGATCATTCTGGAAAAAGCCGATGATGTAACCTACACCGGCGATCGTTTCCGGCTGGAACAGGTAGTCAATAATTTTCTTAGCAACGCCATCAAATATTCGCCCGAGGCCGACAGGGTGATTGTAAATTGTACCCTGCATACCGATAACAGCCTCATTGTATCTGTTCAGGATTTTGGTATCGGCATTGAGGAAAAAAACCTGATGCGCCTGTTTGACCGTTATTACCGGGTTGATAATACCGCCATGCGTTTTGAGGGTTTGGGTCTGGGCCTTTTTATATCCGCCGAAATCCTGAAAAGACACCATGGCAGTTTCTGGATAGAAAGCGTACCCGGTGAAGGCTCAACCTTCTTTTTCAGACTGATGCTTGACCCCGCCAAAAAAACTGAACCCGTAATAGACGGCGACCGGTACTACCAGGACAGCACAATCACCCTTACTTATAACCAGGCGCGTAACCGCATAGATGCCGACTGGACCGGGTTTCAAAACCTGGAATCGATACAAAAGGGATGCCTTCGCATGCTGGATATGCTTAAAAAAAACAAAGTTCATAGCGTACTCAATAACAACATCCATGTACTTGGTAATTGGTCTGAAGCGGCAGACTGGAGCAATAACGAATGGTTCCCGGCTATGGAAAAAGCGGGATTAAGGTACTTCGCCTGGATTAATTCGCCAAGTGTTTTCAGCCAGCTATCTGCCCGGAAAAGCGTGGATACCCTGGTTGGCAAAATCGTTTTCCGTTTTTTTAACAATGTGGAACCGGCGATAAAATGGATAGATAGCAAGTAGCAGCAAGCTGCTCTTGTGGGAAACTTTGCATGTGGGGTACCGATCCTGACCAGCTGGCGAACGGCACGACCCGCCGGTTAGGGGTTAATCAATCATATACCCCTTAAGCTCCGCCTGGAGTTGCTTTGCAGTCGCAATTAATGATTTATCGGCAATGTAAGGCTCAATATCAACATCCTTACCTATCATGCCTTCTTTAAATACATCCTTAAACCTGAAATATTTTAACGAAAAATTCCAGTTATTTTTAAGGTGCGCAAAAACGTTGGCATCCTCTTTATTTAACATCGAATAATTAACCACTATAAAAGCATCGCGGCTTAATTTTTTAATACAATTTAGTATATCCCGGTTGTAGGTGATCCAGATTTTTAAAAACTCCTGGGCATAAGTATGACAAAATTCCTCAAGTCTCCGGCTTCGCCTGAATTTTAGCCATGCAAGTCGTGATAAATATTTACGGGCCAGGTATTTATTATCAACATACCTGAACTCGCGCCTCAGTAACGAGCTTATTACCGACTGGTAGTCGCGCAGGATGATAAGATAGCAGGCATCCGGGAGCAACTCTTTATAAACATCCAGGAACAGGCAGGTACGGGGATCTTTCCATCCCCATTGATCATATAACCGCTGCTTAACGTTAATAATGCTTTTAACTTTTTCCCGCTCGTAAATTGAAAAGGAAACATGTTCATCTGTTAAACCCGAAATTGGGAGCTGATGATTGGCAAGGATCTCTTCATGTATTTTTAAAAACTCTACATCTTCAAAGTGCCCTTCCACGTTTCCATGATTTGGCAAAGCCAGTCTTTCACCCAGCTGCATACCGCATTTGGAAAGCCAATGGGTAATAAGCGAGGTGCCAGAGCGGTGCATACCGGCAATAATGAGCGTTCTTTTTTGCATAAATTACAGTGGGGCAAATAACATAAACAATAATGTGACCGATAAGTTTAAACTTTACCGGCCATTTTATGCTGAGCCTTTTCAATAGGATGAAGATTATTCAGGATAAAGTACAATAGCGACGAGGTGCTTTGCGCTATGGTACTTTTACTTGTATTTATATACAAATCCGGATCATGGGGTACATCAAACTGGGCGTTGATGCCGGTAAGGTTGGTTAGCTTATCGGGGTGCCCATCTGGCAAAAAGGCTTTTTTGTACAACCCCTTTGTATCCCGGCTAATCAGTTTACTAACAGGACAATCAATGTGAACAATGTTTACATGCTCATACTTTTCGGCCAGTTCGCGGCGCAACTCATCGTAAGGATTTATGGCGCTCACTATAGTAACTATTCCGTGTGCCGAAAACCGGCTGGCCACAAAACCCAAACGCCGTATGTTTTCGTACCTGTCGGCTTTACTAAACCCCAGGTCGCGGCAAATTTCGTTGCGATATTCATCGCCATCAATTATCTCCGTTCTTATGCCCAGGTCGTTTAGTTCGATAGCAACATTTTTAGCCAATGTTGTTTTACCGGCTCCCGATAATCCGCAGAAAAGTAGTATCATAATTTAATAATTTATGTTTTATTACCATGACCGGAAAGCACTGCAGGTTGCTTTCGTTTAATGAACATAACGATTAAATCAGGGGTTAAATTATGTTACATTGTAAAGAGTTCTTTACAGATAAGTTAATAACCGAGTCGAAAGAGGCAGAAAAACCTTTAAATTGAGCTGTAAAGGGCGTTTTTGGGTTAAATGACAGCGCTACGTATAAAAGCATAAAAATGATACACCTAACAAAAATGTTACTTGTTTTTGGGATCACCCGGGCTGGTTTGCCCTGTTGTTAATGCAATATTTTAAACATCAGTTCCTTCATGAGTTCGCCGTGAGGGGCGTTTGATTCAACCCCTTTACTTTTCAAATCGTACTCGCGCAGGTAGCTGATAACCTGCATAGTTTTCTGATAGCTATAGTTACGACCGGCCAGTTCATAATCCTTTACAAAATAAGGGTTCACCCCCAACTCGCGGGCAACGTTTTGCTGCGATTTATCTTTTACATAATGATAAGCCAGCACCTTGCTAAAAAAGTTATTAAGGTTACCCAGCACCAATACAATTGGGTTGGCCTTGGGGTTAGCCTCAAAATAATTAATAATCTGGTTAGCCTTAAAAGCATCTTTTTTGCTTATCGCGGTTTGCAGCTCAAATACATTGTACTCCTTACTAATGCCGATATTATCCTGAATAAGTTTCAGGCTTATCTCCTGCCCGGCAGTTACATTCAGCATCAGTTTTTCGAGCTCATTTGAAATTTTTGAAAGATCATTACCCAAATACTCGGCTAACATAGCCGAAGCCTGCTGGTTTATTTTATATCCCTTATCGCTTATGAACCCTTCTATCCAGGCAGGAATCTTACTATCATATAAAGGGGCCGACTCAAATATAAGCCCGCTTTTCTCAATGGCTTTATACGTTTTTTTACGTTTATCAAACTTGCCGTACTTGTAGCAAAAAACCAGTATGGTGCTTGCCAATGGTTTTTCAAGATAGCTCAATAACGGGTCGATACCTTTTTTGCCGTCATCATCCTTACCCCATTTCATATCCTGGGCTTCCTTTACCATCACAACCTGGTAATCGGCCATCATGGGGTAGCGTTTGGCGGCATTAAGCACGGTCATCATATCGGTATCCTTGCCGTATAAAACAGTTTGATTAAAGCCTTTCTCGGCATCCGGAAGCAGGTGATGCTCGATATGATTACTCACCAGGTCGATAAAATAAGGCTCTTCGCCATGCAGCAGATACAGGGGCTTATATTTACGATTCTTTATATCTTTTAAAATCTCGGCTGCGGTCATCTTTTAAGTCAAAAGTAAAAATTCAAAAGTCAAAAATGACCTTCAGAAGCTATTAAAATTTTATTTATTAATGTTTTTATAGTTTTTGAACCTGGGAATCTGTCAAAAATAAATAAACCGACCGTCATTGCGAGGTACGAAGCAATCCCAAACTATGCAGATCGGATTTGCAAAGCTTCTCTGTAAGTCGGGGATTGCTTCGTACCTCGCAATGACGTATGGATATATGATTTATTCAAAATTAAAAATTCCAACCAGCAAAGCCGGTCTTTTATGGTAAATGTTGAAACTAAAGTTCAAAACCTGGCTGATGTTTCAGATATTCCTTTTTAATTTTGACTTTTTAATTTTGACTTTTGAATTTACCTCCGCTTAACCTTCCTCCCTACCCATTTAAAATAAGCGACGAGAACGGTCAGCTGTCATTGTTTGACGAGATCCGTAAAAAAACCATCATCCTTACACCCGAAGAATGGGTGAGGCAGCATTTTGTGCAATACCTCATCAGGCAAAAAAACTATCCGCGGTCGCTTATCAGGCTCGAAGGCGGCCTTAAACTCAACGGACTGCAAAAACGTACGGATATTGTGGTGTTTAACAGCGAGGGGAAACGGATATTAATTGTAGAGTGCAAGGCCCCATCGGTAACTATTGATCAAAAAACCTTCGACCAGGTAGCCCGCTATAACATGGTACACAAAGTATCGCTGCTGGCAGTAAGTAACGGCCTGCAGCACTACTATTGCAATATCGACCTGGAGAAAAGAGAATACAAGTTTATAGAAGAGTTGCCGGCATACAGCAAACCTGTTTAAAATCGCTTTTTCCTATGAAGCTACTGCCACCAGGCTTTGAATTTTAGCCAGCAGCTCATCGGGCTTAAATGGTTTGGATACATAATCGTTCATGCCGGCTTCATAAATTTTTTCCTTAAGATCAAACAAAGCCGAAGCTGTAAGCGCTATAATAGGGATATTTGATTTTTTAGGATCGGCCATTTTCCTGATCTCCAGGGTGGCGTCGAAACCATTCATAACCGGCATTTGCAAATCCATCAGTATAATATCAAAATTGCCATATTGCATCATCTCAATAGCCTGTACACCGTTTTCGGCAATGGTGGGTATAATATGCCATTTTGATAATAGCTTTTTCATCAGCATAACATTTACAATGTTATCTTCGGCAATAAGTACCCTTATACTTGATACCCCAGCGCCTTTTTCGTTGATCTTTATTGATGAGGGGATTGCTTTTTTCACAACTGGTTCTGTTGATACCGGGAACTCCATCAAAAACGAAAACTCGGAACCTACCCCTATCTCACTTTTAACATCCATGTGCAGGCCTTGCAAATCAAGCAATCTTTTTACAATGGCCAGGCCCAAACCCGTACCACCATATTGGCGGGTGGTGGTTAATGATTCCTGCGTAAATGGCTCAAATATGCTGTTAAGGTTATGTTCTTCGATACCGATACCGGTGTCTTTTATCAAAAATTTGACGATAACGGTATTATGCCGATCCTCAAAACAAGTAGCCTTAACCAAAACATTCCCTTTTGAGGTAAATTTTATTGCATTACTAACCAGGTTATAAATAATTTGGGCAATGCGTGTAGGATCGCCAAAAATTACTTTATCATTTAGTAAACAATCAACCTCCATTTCAAACTTCAACCCTTTTTCTGCAGCCTTTATCATCTGGGCGCCGCAAGTATTGTTCATCAGCTCGGCCAGGTTAAAACGGGTGTTTTCAAAAACAACCTTACCCGATTCTATCTTGTTAAAATCAAGCACATCGTTAACAATGGTAAGCAGGTTATTTGCCGAAAACTTTAGTATTTCCAGGTTTTCCACCTGGTCGTTCCGCGGATCGCTCATCAGCAACAAGTTGCTCATTCCTATCACGGCATTAAGCGGCGTACGAATTTCATGCGACATGGTTGCAAGAAATTCGGTTTTGACGTGAGTTGATTTTTCGGCCTTTTCAATTGCTGTTTCAAGCCTGGAGTTAAGGGCCTCGTGTTCGTCGCTGCTATCTTTAAGTTGTTTTATATTTTTTAAAAAGGCTGTATAAAACTGGCTGTGAATAAATATCAACAGTATAAAATTGGCAAACAGCGTAATAATAATGGTTGATTGATCTATCTTATCGGGCTTTATGCCTATCACATAACCCCTGGTAAATTCAATAACCATAAAGGCAAGTACCGGAACCGTATTCAATAAAGAATAAACCAGCCCCGCCTTTTGGCCAAGCATGTAATAGCTAAACACAATAACCATTATGATTACCTGTATAGCAACTATATTTACGCTTTGAACGGTTAAAAAAACAATACTGGCGTTAACTATAGTACCGGCGCTGAGCAGTAAATGCGAAATTAAACGCCAGTTGGGCCGGTAAGTTAAAAATTTAAATAATACAGCAATGCACACCATTAGTGCGGCAACAGTATAGACCAGCATCATTTGCCGCTCGAAATAAACGCTTATTAAAACAGCGCCTAAAGCTATAAATACAAGCGGAAAACCGTAAAAAAGCAGTCGAATACGTGCCTGATCAAGAAAAGACTGCTCCTTTGATAAAATTTTATAAATTGAAAAGTTAAAAAAGTTTACGTCTTTACTCATGATTAACTACAAAGCTGTTAATGCAGGATACTTAAAAGGCATAAACGTTACCGTCGCCTTTTAAGCATTATTGCCCTCACAGGTGGTTAACCATACAATTAACAAGCCAAATCAATCAAATTTTGTTCAATAATACCCAGTTTAGCCTCGGCATCAGCTTTTTTCCTTTGTTCAATTTCAATAACTTCGGGCTTGGCATTATTCATAAAACGCTCATTACCAAGCTTTGCATCTACCGATTTCAGAAACCCTAAAAGATATTCTTTCTCTTTCCCCAGCCTGGCGCACTCTGCCACCGGATCGAGGTTTTGGCTTAAGGGAATAAAAAATTCATCGGTTGAAGCAATAAAATTAACTGCTCCTGTAACCTTATCATCAACCTCGCTAAACTGGCTTATATTACCCAGTTTGGATATAATGGCTTGGTATTGCTGATAATTTACTCCCGAATTTGACTTGTAAAACAGCTCAAGCGCCTCTTTAGGCGAGATCTGTTTTGTGTTACGAATGTTACGGATTTGTGTAAGAACAAGCTGAACAATCTCCACCTCATTAATCAGCTGAGTATTTATTTCCCCAATGCTTGGCAATTGGGCAACAATACAACAATCCTTTTCTCCGCGTTCTCCCAATAATTCATCATGCCATAATTCCTCGGTAAGGAAAGGCATAAACGGGTGTAAAACCTTTAGTATATTTTCAAAATACCCAACTGTTGCTGTATAGGTTGCTTTATCAATAGGCTGCAGGTAAACAGGCTTTATCATTTCAAGGTACCAGGCGCAAAAATCGTCCCAAACCAGCTTGTAGGTGGCCATCAATGCCTCTGATAAACGGTACTGCGCAAAGTTGTCTTCAATCTCGCCCAGGGCCTGGTTAAACCTGCTGCCAAACCATTCAATAGCTATCTGGTTGGGGTTTGCCAGGCTTGCATCAACTTCCCATCCTTTTATCAGTTTAAAAGCGTTCCATATTTTATTGGCAAAATTACGGCCCTGCTCGCAGTAGCTTACATCAAACATCAAATCGTTGCCGGCAGGCGAGCAAAGCAGCATACCTACCCGCACGCCATCGGCGCCGTATTGCTCTATCAAATCCAGCGGATCGGGAGAGTTACCTAACGATTTCGACATTTTACGACCCAGTTTATCCCTCACTATACCGGTAAGGTAAACGTTTTTAAAGGGCGCCTGCCCCCTAAACTCGTGCCCGGCCATAATCATCCTCGCGACCCAAAAAAACAGGATCTCGGGGGCTGTAACAAGGTCGTTTGTTGGATAATAATAGTTGATATCGGCGTTGTTGGGGTCCTTAAACCCGTCGAAAACAGATATGGGCCATAACCATGACGAGAACCAGGTATCAACTACGTCGGGGTCCTGGGTTAAATCGGCAGTTGTAAGTTGTGAGTTGTGAGTCTTAAGTTTTGCTTCTGCTAAGGCCTCATCAACATTTTTGGCAATAACAAATTCGCCGTTTGGCAGGTACCACGCCGGTATCTGCTGTCCCCACCATAGCTGCCTGCTAATGTTCCAGTCCCTAACATTCTCCATCCAGTGGCGATAGGTGTTTATAAACTTTTCGGGAATCAGCTTTACCTCGCCATTTAACACATAATCAAGGGCTGGCTTAGCCATTTCGCTCATTTTGCAAAACCATTGCATAGATAGCTTTGGCTCAATAACAGCATCCGTACGTTCAGAAAAACCTATCTGCGATTTATAGTCCTCCACCTTTTCCAGGGCGCCTTCTTCATCCAACAGCAGAACAATTTTTTTACGCGCAATAAAACGGTCTTCACCAATCAATATTTCCGCTTTGTTGTTCAGGGTACCGTCGTCATTTAAAATATCAATAACCGGCAGGTTATGCTTTTGGCCAAGTTCATAATCGTTCAAATCATGAGCCGGCGTTACCTTTAAACAGCCGGTACCAAAATCCATGGTAACATACTCATCCAAAATAACCGGGATCTCGCGGCAGATGAGCGGGATAAATACCTTTTTACCATGCAAATGCAAATACCGCTCATCATTAGGGTTGATACAGATAGCCGCATCAGCCATAATGGTTTCGGGACGGGTGGTAGCGATGGTTAGATAGTGAGTGGTGAGTGGTGAGCGGTGAGTGGTGTCGTTTTTATTAACGCCCGACAACTCACTACTCACTACTGACAACTCACTACTCACTACTTCATACTTGATATAATAAAGCTTTTGATTAACTTCTTTACGGATAACTTCTTCATCGGATACCGCGGTTTTTCCCTGCGGATCCCAGTTCACCATGCGTACGCCACGGTAAATCCAGCCTTTTTTGTATAGATGGATAAAGGTATCTATAACGGCTTCGGATAGCTCCTCGTCCATAGTGAATTTGGTGCGGTCCCAATCGCATGATGCACCTAATTTTTTAAGCTGATCGAGGATGATGCCGCCATATTTTTCTTTCCACTCCCAGGCATAAGTTAAAAACTCGGGGCGGGTAAGGTCTGTTTTGCTGATGCCGCGCTCTTTAAGCATAGCCACAACTTTAGCTTCGGTGGCTATACTGGCATGGTCGGTTCCCGGCACCCAGCAGGCGTTTTTGCCTTTCATGCGGGCGCGGCGTACCAATACATCCTGAATGGTATTGTTCAACATATGCCCCATATGCAAAACCCCGGTAACATTTGGCGGCGGAATGACTATTGTATAAGGCTCGCGCTCATCGGGCACCGACTTAAAAAAATCGTGCTTTAACCAGTAACTGTACCATTTATCTTCGGTTTCTTTAGGCAAATATGTTTTAGCAATACTCATAACGCGCAAAAATAAGGAATTGTATGAATAGTTGACGGGCTTTTTTGGTTCGGGTTGCGGGTTGTTGGGGGCGGGTTGCGGGGAGCCAGGTTCGGGTTGCGGGGAGTGGGGGTCGGTTGTGTGGTTCGGGTTTCGGGGAGCGCGTTCCGCGAGCGGGATGGTTAGGCCAGGATTTCGATAAGTTAAATTCGATGCCACATTATTAACTCAAAACCTAATGCTCTAAAATATCAGCTCTTTCACCTCGCCACACGCAACCCGAACCCCGATCCACACAACCCGAACCTCGCCCCCCGAACCACGAACCCAAACTCTTCCACAATATTTTCGCATTTAAAAAGTTATTATATGTAACTAAAGCATTAATTGCTATGAAATCAATGCATATACATCGTTTTTGGTTTGATATTTTAAAAAGATCAAAGCTGGATTTTGTGATAAACTGGTTTAATCGTTAAGCGGTCTCCCCCCTACCCGTTGCAGATTTTATATTAGTTTTCATTAACCTTAAATTTTTTATTAATTAAAGTTCCTGTGCTTTATGCTGTTTGCGTATTGGCCTTATTGGCGGATGTTTTTGCATGGCGCATAGTCGACTCACCCCGACATCGCTGCGCTCGTCTGCCCCTCTCTCCGCTTCGCGCCATAGAGGGGAGTTGAAAAATCAATAAAAATGTTTTAAACCCTCTTTCCAACAAAGTTGAAGAGGGTCGGCCATCCGCCGACTGGCGGAGTAGCCGGGGTGAGTCGTTGCCAGCATGCAAAGCCGATTGCTTGGTTTAAACCCTACGCGTCATCCCCATTTTTTCCAGGATTATCCTGGTGGGTACCTCGCAATAACGGTCTGTTTTTTTATTTTTAGATAGCTTCTTAAGGAACAAGAATTATTTTCCCAACCGAATTCTTGGTTTGGATAATATCGTGAGCTTTTGCCATATCCGCTAAAGGTAACACTTGCGACACATGCGTTTTAATTTCACCTGATGACAATAAGCGGGCAATATTTTCAAGATCTTGCAGATAGCTTTCATTAGGTGTCACATATACTCTCTCAACTGTTACATCTCTTTCTGCCTTTGCCTTATCGATGAATTCCTGATCTGGATATACTACTATACTGGATAACTTACCTCCGTTCCTGACTGATTTTAATGAACGGCCCAGATGGGTGTCTTCAGTGCTACTTACTTCCCCCTCTACCCAAACAGCATCATGCACAATATCAGCATCATCAATAATCTCCTCAACTGCCTGCGTTTTATAATCGATGAATTCGTCAGCTCCCAGGCCCAAAACAAAATCTCTGTTGGCGCCCGATGCAACACCGATTACATATGCGCCGAAATGTTTGGCCAATTGTACCGCGTAATGCCCAACCCCGCCAGATGCACCATGGATAATAACCTTATCGCCTTTTTTTATTTTCGCAAAATTTACTAACGATACCCAAGCTGTTAAAGCTGCCATTGTTGCTCCGGCAGCTTCCTCAAAACTTACGTTGGCTGGTTTCAATACCATTTCGTCTTCTGGTGCCGCAACAAATTCTGCATAGGCATTTGCCTGGCCAATGAACTTAAAGTTGCCAAAAACTTCATCTCCGGTCTTGAATTTTGTCACCGCTTTTCCTGCTTCGGTCACAACACCGGCAACGTCCCATCCAAGAATGATATTTTCTTCATCGCCTTTTCGGGCATAGATCATATCCAATGCTGCCTGGTTTCTGCGGACAAATGCATCTACAGGATTAATGCTTATCGCTTTTACACCAACCAAAACCTCATTATCTTTAATTGAGGGTACAGGAACCTCTGCAAGTACCAGGTTTTCTGACCCGCCAACTTCTTTTAATACTATAGCTTTCATGATTATATTTTTTACCAAAGTTAGAATCAGTTAAGCGTTCTTGTTTTGTTTAAAATGTCAATTTCACTTTGCTGGGAGTGTCACGAGATCATCCCTTTGGCAAGCATAATAAGATGATAGCCGATCGGCCTCATAAAGGTTCGAATATGATTTACGGATATAGTTATTGACATTTAGAACAATATAAAATTGACAAGCCTAACAAAACTAAAAAATGAGGCATAGTATACCTTTACCTCATAAATAAGTTGAAATATGTCAGAACAATCTATCCTGCGGCTTACAATGTCCGCCACTGTTAATCCCAATGATTGGGAAAAACTTGAACAATTTATGGCAGAAGCGAAAATCGCTGTGCCAAATGAAGGAGCCGGCGTCTTAATCCATGAATGTCATTATGATCCGGAGACTTTCAATATCCTCTTCCTGGAATCTTATGCCAACGAGAATGAATTAATAAAACACGCGGAGGCTTTTACACCTGTAATGAATAAATACAAAGTGGATTGGAAAATAAAAAGATTAGACTTACTTGGAAATTATTCTCCGGAGATTGTCGCACTGATGAAAGGAATGGCCAAGGGTGCGGAAGTTAACCTATATAACCACGTATTTAAAAACAAATAAATAGTATTTTTAGCATTTGCAGGTCGGTAGCAAAGTGGTAGGAGCGCCGCTATAATAACTTCTTTTAACCAGGAGAATATCATAGCGACAGCTTTGCTTTTAGTGCCTTCATGCCAATAAGAGCAGTTTATGCCAATTCTATACAAGCTTACCTACGGTTTCAGATGGCGAATACCCAAAATGCTTCTTGAAGGCGAAAGAAAAATGCGAAAGGTTTTCGAATCCGGTTTCTAAGTACACCTCTCCCGCTTTCTTGTCTTTTTTAGCAAGCTGAAAATGAGCTAATTCCAAACGCTTCTTTATTAGCCAACGTTGGGGAGTGATCTTGAAAGCCTTCTTAAAATCCCGGATAAAGGTTGAAAGGCTACGACCTGTGAGATAGGCAAATTTATCAAGAGGCATGTTGAATTTGTAGTGCTTTTCCATGAAATCAACCAGGTTTATCTTCCCGGGCTCAGAGAAATCGGCCAGCACACTGTCAATATCTGGCTCAACATATCTAAGGATATGAATCGCCTCTTCCAGTTTGAGTTTTGCTACGCTTTCGGGAAGTTTGTGCTCAAGATCAAGATATGGCATTACCGAAGAAAAAAAGCTTTCCAGTAGTGGCTGTTTGTTCAATATCCTAACCGCATTATCGGGTGGAGCTGTCAATTTTGGTTTTTCATTCGCATAAAATGATTTCAGCCTATCAAGCGTAAGGCCAAATACGACAGCCTGGTAAGGCTTGCCATCTTTTGGCTGTTTGATTACAGTTGAAATCTGGTTTCTTGGAAAAAGTAACATGCTCTCGGCACCGAATGTATAAGTCCGCTCTGCCTGTATTACTTTCATTTCCCCGGAAATGATCAAAACGAAGGAGTGGAATTCAAAACTAAGATCATCTTTAAAGATGCCTTCCTCTGTAACCGTCCACACAAGGTCTGTAAATCTGCTGAAGTTTTGTTTCGCCATTAGTGTTGATAATTGATGTGCCTTACAAAATCTGTTTAAGTTAGTAAATTGCCTGTTAATAGTTTTATACTCATTGATAAAAGAACGCCGTCAACAATGAGATGGATTATTAATGTTTATTAAGAACAAAGTTATGTTTTAGCAATGCTGCAAGCTTTGTTGAGAATGTCAATTTTGCTTTGTTTAGATTGTCAATTGACACATCTGTTCACTTTTTTAATAAGGGGTTCAAGGTCGTCGGGCTGAGTTGTAAAATTTCGGGAAATTCTGAAGGGGGAATGACGTATATCAGATGGCTGCGAGCCGACTCACCCCGACGATCCGTTAGCTAACGGACGTCTGCCCCTCTCTCCGACTGCGTCGCATAGAGGGGCAATACAACAAAAATTGAGCTTCACCCTCTTTGCGGCACAGCCGGAGAGAGGGTCGGCCAGCGAAGCGTAGCCGGGGTGAGTCGTGGCCAGCGTTTAAGCGAATGTTTGTGTAAAACCAAACAAGTCATGGCTGAGCAATAAAAAATCTTGCCCTTTATTATCTCCACAATTTATCTTCAGATTTGGTAGCGAATTAAACCCCGGTATCTTGTACTTTAAGCATGGCTTTACCATGCTCCGGCAGAGCTTAACTTATTGAACAGGTGCATATTAAAAATCCCCAAAGCATTTTCTCTGCACCTATCGCGAAAGGCTTCCTATTTAATAATTCCCCAACGCCCTTTTCAGCCGCTCATGGATCCGTTTTTTAAAATGCTCCGGGGATACAACCCTTACCTGGTCGCCATACCCCAGTATTTCCGTTTCCAGGTCGTGATTAAGGCAAATGTTTAATGCTACCAGGCGTTGCCCATCCGGCCCTGTCTCATCCAAATCGTGCTGACTATCATGCAGCGGATAATTTTTAACATAATTATACTGCCGGGGTGTAAACTCCAGCACCACTTCTTCTACCTGCTGCCCTTTATAAGGCGATGTAATGCCGAAACAGTTTTTAAACATTGCCTGCGGATCATGCAATTCCAGGTGTTCAAATTTTTTCCTGGTAATGTCAACAGCGTCCATCCTGTCGAGCCCGAAGGTTTTCATCTCCAGGTCGCCCAAATCGATGGCCAGCAGGTACCAGTGGCCTTTAAACTCTTTGAGGGTATAAGGCTCAACCTTGCGTTTGGTTATTTCCACCCCATCGTGCTCCAGGTAATCAAACCTTACCCGTACCCTGTTTTCGATAGCTTTTAACAAGGACCTGAAATGAGCCATCCCGATTGCCTTGCGGTGATCAACAAGCACATAGCCTGCAAAATTCTCCTCCTGCAAAACGTCGTTGAGCAAATCAAAAGCTGCTATGGATTGTGCCCCGGTTCCGGCAGGCGAATTGATAATACGGTAAATGTTCCTGGCTTTGATGTAGCCAATCTCTACGTTGTAATTTTTCAGTATCGCGCTTTTATCCCGCTGAAAATTACGCTCCAGGTATTGGTCGCCGTCAATCCCCATTTTGGCAGCCATATGGTTGGCAATTTGTTTCAGGGTAACACCACCCCGCCTTTGCTGAAAAAACGAGATCAATATTTCCTGGCGGATGACGGGCGTTAGGGATGACATGGGGGCTATGTGATTCTGTTAGTGTTTACCAAACTCTTAAACCATTGCATTTGTGAAGGCGCGTTCTTTGCTAAAAACATATTCCATGACCCAGAGCTGCAATACCTACTTGGGTGCTTTACAAAAAACAGTTTAATTAGTTGTCCATCAAGAAAAATTATCTGCCCATTCGAGAGGAATTTGCACCTCGACCAGCATCAAGACAATGACTTTCGCCAATAAACAATACTTTGTTTTGCTGGGGCAAAACTGCATAACACTCACCTACCTAAAGCAACCAAAGGAGTTTCTTTTTTACTCTTTTAACCGTTTAAATTCCTTATCGTATTAAATTCCTCACCGTAAGTTTGATTAATCATAATTAATCAAGGCAATGAAGTAGCACCTTTCAAAAAAGTTAGTTCTATAATTTCTTTTCTTCTTGATGAATTATAAATTTAGTCAAATTGGTGATTTTAGTAACTCTATCTTTATATTCTTGCATGTGATCAATATCAAATTTGTTAGTCATAAAAAGCCCAAATTTTTGAATTTCTAAAAGTAAATCTTCTTGATTTTTTTTATTTTGATCTAACAGCATTGTTACCACATACCCGCTTTTTGAAAAAGCAAAAAGTGTTTTTACATCTCTCTTTTCAACTTGTTGTGAAAACGAAATTACGTTAGCTACTTCTAATCTCAAATCTTCAATCCATTTCGATCGTTTATTTTTTCTTGTCTGTTTGGATGCCAGCCAGTGCGAAGAAATAATAGTGACAACAAGTACAATTAACGTTATCCATTCTCTTGCTTCCATAATATTCTTTTTAGGTAGTGGTACGTTTAACATACCTACTAGTACATTATTAATATCCGACTCACGTCCTGACTGAGTCGAAACATTTTCATTAATTAATTAAATCCTGTTATTGCTAAAACCATGAATTAGAATAAAAGCATTACGAGAAATAGCCTTTTAATTTCCGGTTTACTGGCAATAGAATTTCTGTAACATGGGGTTTAAGTTTAAAATTAATGATGCAATATATTATTATTACTCCAATTTATTTACAATATACTTAATAAGTTTTTTATCGATTTTTCTGATATATTTCTAAATTTTTCTTCTGTAATTCCTGGTTAAAAAAGGCGCGCCGTTCCATGCAAAAGTGTTCCAACCACAAACCCAAATGCGATGTACGACAAGTCATGTCGTACAAAAATAAAAAATAAAACAACATAACTTTCTATAAATCAATAAATTAAACAACAAAATCGTCGTGTTTCGTATTTTTTTTGTTCACAACTGTCTGTTGCGGAACGGAACACCCAAACTTTACAACCTTCAAACATTTCAACCTTACAACATCTCCCCCAAACTCCTATCTTTGCTCCGAATATGATTATCCAGCAATTCTACGATAAAGGGTTGGCGCATGCATCTTACGCCGTGATCCGTATAGGTAAAATGATCGTTATTGATCCGGCCCGTAACCCGCAGCCCTATTATGATTTCGCCGCCCGGAACGATGCGGACATTGTGGGCGTTATTGAAACACACCCCCATGCCGATTTTGTGAGCTCGCACCTCGAAATTCATAAAGCTACCAACGCCGTAATTTATTGCAGCAAGCTAACCGGCGCTACATACCCACACGAAACTTTTGATGATGGCGATGTTATCGAGCTTAATGACGTTAAGCTAAAGGCTATTAATACTCCCGGTCATTCGCCCGATTCTATATGTATTTTGCTGGAAGATGAGGAGGGCAGGGAAATAGCCGTTTTCACAGGCGATACCCTGTTTGTTGGCGATGTAGGCCGCCCCGATTTACGCGAGAATGCAGGCAATATTACAGCCAAAAAAGAAGAACTGGCCAAACAAATGTACCACAGTACCCGCAATAAGCTGATGAACCTGCCTAAAGGCGTAATAGTATACCCGGCGCACGGCCCTGGTTCATTATGCGGCAAAAATATGAGTCCGGATCTTGAGAGCACCATCGGTCGCGAGCTGCTGGAAAACTATGCATTGCAACTGATGGACGAGCTTACCTTTGTTAAAACCATTACTACCGAGCAGCCATTTGTGCCAAAGTATTTTGAATACGACGTGGAGCTTAATAAAAACGGGGCTCCTGATTTTCAACTAAGTGTGGAGAGCGTCGCCAGGATCGATACTGATATTCAGCTACAGGAAGGCATAACCATTATTGACAGCCGCCCCAAAAAAGCATTCAGGGCCGGTCACCTCAAAGGGGCCATCAACCTGCAGGATGGCGATAAATTTGAAACCTGGTTAGGTTCCATCCTTCGGCCCGATGAAAAATTTTACCTGGTAGCAGAGGACGAGGCTACTACCAATATGCTAATTAAAAAAGCGGCTAAGATAGGGTATGAAAACAATATCATCGCAACCCTTCAATCGCCCAAAAACGCTACCGAAAAACTGCCTGATCTGTATTTGGAGGACTTTAAAGCTAACCCCGAAAACTACACAAATGTAGATGTACGTAACCGGGGTGAGGTAAATGAAGGCAAAGCCTTTAAAACAGCTATTAACATTCCCCTACCCGAATTAAGGGAACGCATTGGCGAGATACCAACTGATAAGCCTATTGTAATTCACTGTGCGGCCGGATACCGGTCGGCAGCAGCAACCAGCATTGTAGCAGGGGAAATAAACAATGTACCTGTATATGACCTGGGCGAGATAATAGCCGACTATTTAAGTCCAACCCACCCCTCTGCACCAGTTGACGGGACGGCTTTAAAAACTTCGCCTGCCGGAGAAGATTTAGAAGGGGCTAAATGAGCAACCTGAGTATAGTTACCACTGCCGATGGTTCAAAAACTATTTACAATGCAGAGGTTGGCGAGCTTTACCACTCCCGTAACGGGGCTTTGCAGGAGAGCAGGCATGTGTTTGTTAACTCCGGGCTGCGTTATTTTCTGCAGAACAATAATACAAATGAGGTAAGCATACTGGAGGTTGGCTTTGGCACCGGTTTAAACTTTTTATTGAGTGCTGATGAGTGCATGGCTAAAGCAATCCAGCTTAATTATACCGGGATAGAGGCCTATCCCTTAACTCCCGAAATGATGGCCCAAACCGGATACGACGAATATATTTCGCCGCAATTATGGCAACCTTACCTGGAGTATTATCCGGCAGCCTTACTTACCAAAGTTAATCCAGTCAATTATTGCCGGCTCGAAATCGCCAAAGCTAAACTCCTGGATTTTAAGGCAGATGAACAGTTTGACATCGTCTATTTTGACGCCTTTGCCGCTTCACGCCAACCCGAAATGTGGGAAGAAGCCGCTATTAACCATGTAATAAGCTTTTTAAAACCAGGTGGTGTATTTGTTACCTACGCCATAACCGGCAACCTTAAACGAATGTTGAAAGCGCTTGGTTTAAAAACAGAAAAAGCCCCGGGCGCAGCCGGAAAGCGGGAAATGCTCAGGGCAGTTAAATTCGGCGTTTAGGCACGGTTAACTGTTTACATAAACCTGAAACCCACATTAAATTTTAAGGTAAAGCCATTATTAGCAGGCAGTTCACGATAGGCTGCAAACTGGCCCTGCGCGTTGCTGCTTCGGGTAGCGTATATAATGGGCCCGCCACAAAGCGTAAAGGCAAAGCGCGACCCTGATGGCGCATAATTTACAGACGGCCCCACCAATAACCGTGCGCCGCCTTCTGCCTCATCGGTTTCCCAAAATCCTTCCAAATCCTGCCCTACCGCCTCCAAACCGCCATAAAACTGGCCGCTGATATGGCGGTGCAGCCCTATACTTGTAATAATATCAAGCCCGTCGCGCCTGGCATCAAAAGCCTTTTCTAACCGTACATTTGCTCCTACTTTCCATGAGGTAACATCATAAGCAGCTGTTATGCGGCTAAATGCAACATTATCATTGTTAAATTCATGCCTGAAACCTAAGCCGCCACCAATTCTAAACCCCATGGGCTGATTGCCGCCTATAAAATCCCTTAATAACTCGGCCTGTTGCAAAGTATGCACGCCGCCGTTGTTACTAAAACCGGTACCTAAGGTTGCCAAAAAAGTAAATTTATTGCCCAAATATCCCTTAACAGAAATATTTTGATCTACTCCATCAAACCCTATAGGGGTAACTGTGTGTTCGCCATACCCGCCAGAATAATTTACGCTCCAGTTTCTGCCCGCAGGATTTAACGTATTAATGGTGTACAAAAATGGCTGGGGCTGTTCAAATGAGCTGTTTTGCTCTGTTGTTTTCATTAATTGCTGTGCATTGCATAAATTAACAAGCGTTAATAAAAAAACAATAGCCGGGTAAATTTTTTTCATCATAGGATTTGGATGTTAGATTTTACAAGTAAAGCTAATTAATATTAGCTTTAAATTAATAGTGTGATAAGTTTGCATTAAAGATGTTATCATACATTTGCTTATTCATACACCGCTATAAAATATGCCTTTAAAAGCTCCGGAAACCGCCCCTACTTCAACCATCGCATTTCAACGCCTGCTTATTATTATGGACGACCTTAGGGCCAATTGCCCATGGGACAAAAAGCAAACCCTTGAAAGCCTGCGGCACCTCACCATTGAGGAAACCTACGAACTGAGTGATGCTATTTTGGGCGATGATATGCAGGAGATAAAAAAAGAGCTTGGAGATATTATGCTGCACCTGGTTTTTTATTCTAAAATAGCTTCCGAAACCAGTGACTTTACCATTACTGATGTATTAAACGGCGTATGCGATAAACTGATTAATCGCCACCCGCATATTTACGGCGATGTTGAGGTACAGAGCGAAGAAGATGTAAAACGCAACTGGGAGCAGATTAAGCTTAAAGAGGGCAACAAATCTGTACTGGGTGGTGTGCCATCTTCGTTACCTGCATTGGTAAAAGCATCGCGCATACAGGAAAAAGCCCGCGGCGTAGGTTTCGACTGGGAAGAGAAAAACCAGGTTTGGGCCAAGGTAGAAGAAGAAATGCAGGAGTTTAAAAACGAATTTAACGCCGAAGACGAAACCACTATCGACCATGAAAAGGCCGAAGGCGAATTTGGCGACCTGCTGTTTTCACTCATTAATTATGCACGCTTTATCAATATAAACCCAGAGAACGCGCTGGAGAAAACCAATAAAAAGTTCATTAAACGTTTTCAGTACCTGGAGCTTAAGGCTAAAGAGCAAGGCAAACAACTGCAGGATATGAGCCTTGCCGAAATGGACATTTTTTGGAACGAAGCAAAAAAGCTGTAAAAACATTGTGTTTAGTGTAGCGTTTTAATAACTATACACGTAATGGCTTTAAATGAAAAATATTATGAAACGAAATTTATTTTACCTGCTACCGCTGTTGTTAACGTTAGGTGTGGCTTGTTCGCCAAAGTCTGATCCTGTTGTAATCCCTACCCCAACCGGAACTTTTAATGGTCAGTTTAGGTTATTAACCAAAAACTCAACCACCGGTAAATATGATACTTTGAAAGATTCCATCATATTAAAAATGAACGCCTCATTCCATTTTGCGGTAGTAGCCGATACTACAGTAAAGCATGCAGGCAGCCACGGAACATTTGCCTTTGATGGCTATTATATCCAGTTTAATGATAGTACTTTTAAAGCATCTGCGCCCCGCACCAAAAACCATTTGGTGGGTGTTTACCAGTATGTTTATGATGGTACCACTTTCAAAATGCTCCGTTCAAGCTCATCAAGCAATCCGGATACTATTGGCCGGTACGACCTTAAAAAAACTGCAAATTAATTATTGTTTTTATCTGAAATTGCCGTCGCTGTATTTTTAGCGGCGGCTTTTTGAATGTTATCAATCTTTAGTTAATTTTAATAGTTAGCAATAATTATTAAAGCTGCTATTAGTACGAATGAAAAAAATCTTTTTTGTTTTGTATCAATAATGCTATTTGCTACGTAAAGACGTATAAACCAACACAATATTTAAGCGGAATTAAACACACTTAATGCATCCACCCATACGCATTACTGAAGAAGAAATTATCAGCCAATGCAAAAAAGGCAGCCTTAAATACCAGGAAATGCTATATAAGCAGTTCTATGGCTATGCTATGGGTATAAGCTTGCGCTACAGCCTTAACCGCGACGATGCATTAGAGGCTGTAAATGATGCTTTTATAAAAGTGTTTAATGCAATGCATCATTACAATACCGATAAGCCCTTTAAAGCCTGGTTACGCACAATTGTAGTAAACACCGCAATAGATCGACGCCGCAAGGATCTTAAATTCCAGTTAAATATTGAGTTGGATAATGCCGCGCCTATTAGCAGCAATGTAAGTACGGTTGATAATTTGAATGCACAGGATATACTAAAGTTGATGAATGAGTTGCCTGCCATACAGCTCACAATATTCAACATGTATGAAATAGATGGTTATAATCATGATGAAATTGGAAATATGTTAGCTATCCCGGCAAGCTCATCGCGCGTTTATTTGAGCCGGGCGAAAGAACGATTAAGAAAAATACTAAGGCAAGAAGCACAAAACCATGGATGATCAGTTGGATAACGACTTAAGAGACCGCATCAGGGAGGTGTTTGATAACTATGAAGACACCTCGGCTGATGAAGGCTGGCTGCTACTCAGGGAAAAATTCCCTGTGAAAGAGGAGAAACGCCTTGGGGTATGGCTATGGTGGGCAGGTGCTGCAGCAGGTTTATTATTGTTTTTAAGTATAGGTGTGTGGATGTTGATGGAAAAACAGCCTGCCAATACAATAGCTGTGCAACCCATAAAACAACACCAGCAACAAAAGAAAACGCCGGTTGATACCCTTGCTCAATTAGCAGCAACTACTCATCCTGCAACAAAAAACAACCCTGTTGATACGATTATATCAACCCAAAACAGCATTGTCAAAAACAACTATCCATCACAAAAAAAACCAATAGTTCATAGCACGGCGCTTGCAGCAACACAAAATACTACTGCTAATACCAATTTATCAAAAAAAGCAACAGCTATAACTGCTCCCGTTGCAAACCAGCCTTTGGGAATTACAAATAGCATTTCAAACACCAATAATAATGCGCTTATAGCTCAACAACCTGTAAATATTAAACAAACTGTTAACCCAACTCTGCCCGAAAAAAGGCCGGATAGTGTCAAAACAATTATACCAGCAAACGATCCGCAATATGCAGTTGCACCTCCGGTTACTCCAGCGGTAAATACAACTCCGGAGCTGAAATCAAATAATGCAAATCAACAACCACCCCGCGTTAAACCTTCATCAACCAGTGCTCTGGAAAAAATGCTTGCAGCCGACAATTCCAGGACTCCAAAAGCTAATGATCCGGGTGATGATAAAAAAGTAAAATTTGGTGTTTATGCGGCAACCTTTTTCAACTATGCCAAAGGCAGCAGTAACCAGGTAAACGCCGGGGCAGGTTTTACATCTGATATAAAGCTGAGTAAAAACTTTAAACTTTCAACAGGTGTGGCCCTGGCTCAAAATACACTAAGGTACAACAGCACCACCCCACCCAATCCTAACGCAGCCCGGGCGCTAACATATGCTATAGCAAGCCAGGATAACAATCTTGTACCGGCCTCGGCTTTCCCTGTGTTTAAAAACTACAATGCCAATTTAGTAGGGCTTGACGTGCCGATAAACATTAAATATGAGTTTAATCCGCAAAAAAGCGATGCTTATATTTCGGCTGGCTTAAGTTCGGGTACGTTTATCAACGAAGCATATACAACAAGTTATGGCCTGCCAAATTCTTCACTATCCGCAAACTCAACCAAACAAACAACCGAAGAAACAAGCAAGCAAAGTTTTAACGGCTTTTATTTTGCCAAAACACTTAACGTATCCTTCGGTATAGGTACCGCACTGGGCAAACGTAACCGTTTGATTATTGAACCATTTTTAAAATATCCGCTTGATGGACTGGGATCGCAACAGATAAAATTTGGCGCAGGCGGTTTAAACCTGAAACTAAACTTTTCAACCACTAAAAAATGAAGAAACATTTACTTGTTTTAGCTGGACTTGTACTTATCTCATCATCATTGTTTGCACAAAAATTTGAATTATCGGTACAGGCTAATTCTGGTTTATTTCACTTTTCGGGTAAATCGGCAACAACTACTTCACAGATTATCCAGGGATCAGCAACAGGCGATCCGAAGAACTATACCAATAATCCCTACGGAAAACAAAACGGCTTTAGCTATGGCGGCAATTTACAAGGACAATTTGTTACCAAAGGCGGCTTTATCTGTGGCTTAGGGGCAGGGTATGAAGTATTAAGGAGCCAGGTAGATATTGATAAATATACCCCTATTGTTTACTACAACGGCGTTATTTTTGATATTACCTCTAATGATCCAAGCTTCCCCGTAAAAGGGCATACCAACCTGCAAAATCAGGCTATCAATCTTAATCCTTATATTGGTTATCGTTTGCAATTAAAAAAGGTTAAACTTGATATTTTACCGGGGATGGATATTGGTTTTATGCTAAAAACCCGGGATAAGGGTAAGGTTAAAGATAACGACGGCAAGGTGTACACTGTTGATTATGAAAGATCAAAATCCCCAACCGATGTACGTTTACACTTAGGGGTAGTTGCAACATACGGTAAATTTGGTTTAAATGCCGGTTACGCATATGGCCTCACCAATTATTTGTCGGGCCTGGTTAGCACAAGTAATTCAAACCAGGGTGAAGCAGGGAGTTTTTCGGCACACAGCCGGTTAATGCGCTTAGGCGTAAGCTACCGCATTAATTAACAACTATTTAAATCTTATCGCTTTTACCGGCGAAATTTTGCTCACCAGCATAGAGGGTATAATCAGCACCAAAAGGCAGATTACCAGCGTACCCAAATTGAGCAACAAAATGTCTGACAAGCTAAATTGTACGGGCACAAAGATCATATAATATGATGCCGGATCGAGCTTAAAAAAGTGGGTTTGTTGCTGAAAATAACCGAGGCCCAACCCCAGAGTATTCCCTAATAACAACCCCAATCCAATCAGGTATGTGGCGTTAAATAAAAACACTTTTTGAATATTCCAGTTGGTTGCGCCCATGGCCTTAAACATACCTATCATGGCGGTACGCTCCAATATCATAATAAGCAGGGCAGATATCATATTGATAACGGCAACAATAACCATAAGCGCCAGCATCACTACCGAGTTAACATCCAACAAGTTAAGCCATTCAAATATAGTGGGGTAATCCTCCATCACCGTATGCGATTTTAACTTTATCGGCAAAATATTGTTAAGCCTATCTGCTGCATAATCAACCTGGTCAAAATCAGCTACCCGCAGCTCATACTGCCCTATTTCACCGGGTTTCCAATCGTTAAGACGATTAATTAATGATAAAGCACCAATAACAAATGTTTTATCTACTTCCTCAACCTCGATGTTAAAAATGCCTTTTATTTTAAACTGGCGCTTACGCATACGCAATGGTTCCTGAACAAAATACATCAGCAGTTTATCGCCTACTTTTAGTTTCAGCCGGTTGGCAGTTTCCTGCGATAGCATGATCTCCTTTTGGGCTTCAACAGAATCTTTAAAGTCGATCACATCACCGGCCACCATCATCTTTTTAAAGTAACTAAAGTCGTAAGTTTTATCAACGCCCTTTAGTACAACCCCTTCAATTTCATTATTGGCTTTAATAATTCCTGGCTTGGTGGCAGTTGCCATTACGTGTGTAATTAGCGGACTTTTAAGCGCTCGTTTTACAAAAGCATCGTCATAAGTAATGGGCGAACTATCGTATGAACTGTTCAGATCGAACTTCACCACACGGATATCCCCGGCAAAACCCCGAACTTTTTCGCGAATCTCACGTTTAAATCCTTTTACAATGGCTAATGATAATATCATCACCCCTAAACCCAACATAATGCCAATAATGGCAATACGCACAATCAGTTTTGAAAATGTGCGCTTTGACTTGAATGTTATACGGGCTGATATAAAGGAGGCGAAACTCAATGCAGAATGATTTTTAGTACCTTCGCAAATATGCGGTTTTGCTATTAAACCTGCTACTTTTTAAATTGTTTCAATACAATATTTTATGAAGATTATTCCTGTTTTTTTACAAAGCGCTTTAATTGTGACCCTTACTGTATACGCAGCCTGCGGCAGCCCGGCTATCAGCACAAATACACCGCCGAAGACAGGCAGAGCTAACAATAAAATTAATACAGAAATAATTACCGGCGCCGATCAAATTCCGCAGTATATTGACTATCTTAAGGGAAAAAATATTGGAATGGTTGTTAATCAAACTTCAGTTATTGGCAAAACCTTTACCTCCAGTGTTGATAGTTTGTTAAAACGTGGCATCAGCATCAAAAAAGTCTTCGGGCCCGAACATGGCTTCCGCGGCAATGCCAGTAACGGTGCCGTAGTTAATGACGCTATAGATGCCAAAACCGGTCTTCCGGTAATATCCCTGTACGGCAATAAACATTACAAACCTACAGCCGATGATCTTAAAAATATCGACCTGATGGTATTTGATATCCAGGACGTTGGAGCAAGGTTTTACACCTATATATCTACCCTGCACTATGTAATGGAAGCCTGTGCCGAAAACGATATCGAGCTGATGATACTTGACAGGCCCAATCCAAATGGTTATCTTATTGATGGCCCCGTATTGGATACTGCCGAAGTGCCAAGAGCTTTTGTTGCTATGCACCCTATCCCTATAAGTCATGGTATGACTATTGGCGAATATGCAAAAATGATTAACGGCGAAAATTGGTTAAAAAATGGTGTAAAATGCAAGCTAAAAATCATAAAGGTGGCCAACTACAGGCATGATATGCCTTATAAATTACCGGTTTACCCATCGCCCAATTTAAATACTGATCAATCCATTTTACTTTATCCCAGCGTATGTTTGTTTGAAGGCACCACTTTCAGTTTAGGCAGGGGCACCTATTTCCCCTTCCTGGTGCTTGGGCATCCTTTATTAAAAGGTCGTTATACCTATTCATTTACCCCTTTAAGCATTCCGGGTATGAGCGAAAACCCGCCTCAAAAAGATAAGCAATGCTTTGGTATTGATTTAAAAAGCTATAGCGCTGATAAGATCAGGAAAACCGGGCACATCAACCTTTCCTGGCTGATAGAACTTTACAAAGCTTTCCCCGATAAAGATCATTTTTTTAACGCCTATTTTACAAAACTGGCAGGTAATACAATGCTGCAAAAGCAAATAAGTGAGGGTAAAACCGAAGGTGAGATCCGTAGTAGCTGGCAACCGGGATTAGAAAAATTTAAACGCATCCGAAGCAAATACTTGTTGTACCAATAATAAAGAAGCAGATAAAATAGCATATACCATGAGAATTGTATTTATGGGAACCCCCGAATTTGCCGTTACATCCCTGGATGCTTTGATAAAGGCCGGCTGCGATATTGTTGGCGTTGTTACCGCACCTGATAAACCTGCAGGCCGCGGACAAAAGCTTAACGAATCGGCAGTGAAGCAGTATGCAGTGGCCAACGGGTTAAAAGTTTTACAACCCGAAAAGTTAAAAAACCCGGAGTTTTTAGCTGAGCTTAAAGCTCTTTATGCCGATCTGCAGGTGGTAGTAGCGTTCCGTATGTTGCCTGAAGTGGTTTGGACGATGCCTGCCAAAGGCACCATAAACCTGCATGCTTCTTTGTTGCCCCAATACCGTGGTGCCGCCCCTATAAACTGGGCAATCATCAATGGTGAAAAAGAAAGCGGCGCAACCACATTTTTCCTAAAACATGATATTGATACCGGCGATGTTTTATTCACCGAAAAATTAACCCTTAATGGTCATGAATCTGCAGGCGACCTGCATGATCGACTCATGAATAAGGGTGCAGGGTTGCTTGTAAAAACTGTAAAAGCTGTGGAGAGCGGCCGATACCATGAGCACCCGCAGCTGAACTTGTTAAGCGGCGAAGAATTGAAACATGCCCCTAAAATATTCAAGGAAGATTGCCTGATAGACTGGGATCAACCGGCGTTAAATATATACAACAAGATCCGTGGACTAAGCCCAATTCCAACCGCTTACACCCACCTGAATGATAAAGTTTTAAAAGTATATGCTTCGGAGCTATTACCTAACGAACAACCGGCTATACAACCGGGAAGTTTCCTTACCGATAGCAAGACATACCTGAAGTTTGCGGCAAAAGATGGCTTTATCAGCTTGAAAGATGTACAGCTGGAAGGCAAAAAGCGTATGGGAATTGAGGATTTTTTGAGAGGGATGAAATTGTGAGTATTGATTATTTGTTTTTATATTCCTAAATTTATAAACATGAAACTTGCCGAATTAAAATCAGAATTTCACAGTCTAATAGATCAGATAAATGACCCTGAGCTTTTGTCGCAATTTTATGATATTATAAGTCAATCAGTAAATGCAGACAATTCAGATTGGCAGTCATTATCGGTAAAACAACAGCAGGAACTTTTAGAAGCTTATGAATCAAGTGAGAATGAAGATAACTTAGTACCCCTATCTGTTATAGTAGCGAAATACAAACAATGGCCTTTAAAGTAGTTTTTACTAAAGAAGCTGAACTTGATTTTGATATTATTCTCGGTTACATTATTCATGATTTTGGCAATGCAGCCGCTATCCGTTTTAAAAACCTTACCATTGAATTTGTTAAAATACTTCAAAACTTCCCGGAACTCGGAAGACTTTCAAATGCCGGGAAAAAAATCCGTTTTTTCGTTGCACACAAAAGGTTAAAGATATATTACCGAGTAAAGGGTGACAAAATTATCATTTTAAGATTGTTTGATACAAGACAGCATCCAGACAAAGCTTAAATTACATCTTTGCACATATCAACTCAAAGTCAAAAACCACAACCTACTGCTATTTAATAAACTGGTTTGCTATTTTTGCGCCTTCATAATTTTTATTACCTGATGGCAAATTACAGCGACCACATTGCACTTTTAAAAACCCGGATCCAGCCGTTACGCAACCAGCTGATACAACACGAACTATATAAAAACATCAACACACTTGATGAGCTTACTGTTTTTATGGATCACCACGTATTTGCCGTTTGGGATTTTATGTCGTTGTTAAAATCGTTACAGCAAAAACTTACCTGTACCGTTGCCCCCTGGATGCCAACCGGGAATGCCAATACCCGCTACCTTATCAACGAAATTGTAACCGGCGAAGAAAGTGACGTGGATGAGCAGGGTGAGCGTACGAGCCATTTTGAGCTGTACCTGCGTGCCATGCAGCAAGCAGGCAGCCAGGCAATTGCCATTAATAATTTATTTCATGAACTAAATTTTGGCAAACACATTGACGAAGCCTTGATTATTGCAGATATCCCCCTGGCTGCGCGTAACTTTATGCAGCATACTTTTGATGTTATTGGCACCAATAAAAACCATGTGCAGGCAGCAGTATTTACTTTTGGCCGGGAGGACCTGATACCGGAAATGTTTGTGAGCATAGTAAAAAAGATTAGCCAACAGTTACCGGGCAAGGTTGATATTTTATTGTACTACCTTGAACGCCATATTGAAGTTGACGGCGATCATCATTCTCAATTAGCCTACCAAATGACTGCCGAACTTTGCGGCGATGATGATAATAAATGGGAAGAAGCTACAATTGCTGTTCAGGAAGCTTTACAGGCAAGAATTGAGCTTTGGGATGGTATTTTAAATGCTATTAACGCGCCGGTTTCCGTAGAAGAATAGTTTGCTTTTAATTTGTCATCCTTAGGAACGAACGATCTATTCGACACCAGGTACATCGGTGCTACATAACGTATAATTGCTTCACTACGTTCAGCATGACAAACTAAATAATTACACTACCTATATTTTATTCAGCTCGTCCATCAACTGTTTACTCACCCTGTTAAAATAGCGCCTTACGCCAAAGCCCATCACAGTTTGAATACCGCGGGTGGCATTGGTTAAAAATACTTCGTCGGCTTCGTATAGGATATCAGGATTTATCTGGGCTTCGGTGATATTAATATTATTATCATGTGCTAATTTGATTACTACCTGCCTCATCACTCCCTCTACACAGCCCTCGCTTAGTGCCGGGGTATACAAATGGTTTTGATAATGTATAAATATATTGGAGTTGCTGGCCTCGCATAAAAAGCCGTTTTGGTTTAGCAGAAAAACATCATCCAGCTTATTCTGCGTTTTATAAATACCTGCCATTACATAAATAAGCGAGTTGCAGGTTTTAATGTTGGATAGATAGTTGGATGGTTTTGGCAACTCTGTAAACACATCCATGATTAAACCCTTCTCGTTCAAAAAATAACGGGGCTCATCGGATGCAGTTAGCTCCAGGCAATAGCCCATTTTATTTTGAGTTGGTGTATATAACCCTTCGGCATCGCGGTAAACGGTTAAACGTAGGCGGCCATGCTTTACCCTGTTCCGTTTGGCTAATTCCTCCACAATTTCTTTTAAAAACCAGGCATCCATTTGCGAGTAGCCGTCAATTTTGAGGGCTTTCATGCCACGTTGCAGGCGGTCGGCATGCAGGTCTGCAAACTTTAGTTGTCCCTTCATCAGGCGCATACTCTCAAATAAGCCATCGCCATACTTAAAGGCGCGGTTGGCCACAGTAAGCACCTGGCTATTTTGAGGAAGTATCTGTCCGTTAAAATTGATAAGCACTGGTGTCATTTTTGGATATCAGATTTGAGATTTTGACTTAGGGTTTAAATTCATTGTTGTTCGATTGGATTCTTTCTCATATCTAACGTCTAAGATCTCACATCTGCATCTGTATACTTACGCCATTTTAGCAATACACTTTCAAAATCGGCTGGTAGTGGCGATTCAAAAAGGATCTGTTTTTTTAGCGTAGGGTGTAAAAAGCCCAGCGTTTGTGCGTGCAGGGCCTGACGGGGCATCAGTTCAAAGCAATTATCTACAAATTGCTTGTATTTGCTAAACATAGTACCCTTTAAAATTTTATCGCCGCCGTAAGTGGCATCGCTAAAAAGTGGATGACCAATGTGCCGCATATGTGCTCTTATCTGGTGGGTACGACCGGTTTCCAGCTGACATTCTATCAGCGTAACATACCCCATGCGCTCCAACACTTTGTAATGTGTTACAGACCATTTCCCTTTTTCGGGATCGTCGTAGATAGACATTACCCTTCTATCCGCAATACTGCGACCGATGTAACCGGTTACGGTACCATCCTCCGTAAGATCTCCCCAAACAAGAGCAATGTACTTACGCGTAATAGTATGATCAAAAAATTGCTTGGCCAGCCAGTTCATGGAGCGTTCGTTTTTGCTGATAAGCAGCAACCCCGACGTATCCTTATCAATCCGGTGCACCAAACCAGGCCTGCCATCATTGCCAGGCAAGGTAGGCAGCTGCTGAAAATGGTACACCAGTGCATTTACCAATGTACCGGTGTAATTATTATAACCGGGGTGTACAACCATACCAGCAGCCTTATCCACTATCAAAACATCGTCATCCTCGTAAACAATATTAATGGGAATATTTTCGGGATAAACCTCGGTATCGCGGGGCGGGTGAGGCAACACCACCGAAATAACATCCAGCGGTTTTACCCGGTAGCTGCTTTTAATGGGTTTATCATTCACCAGTACGTTGCCCAGCTCAATAGCGTTTTGGATGCGGTTACGTGATGCATTCTCTACCCTGTGCATCAAAAATTTATCAATACGCAGCAGGGATTGACCTTTATCAACCACAACGCGCAAGTGTTCAAATAAATCCTGTTCTTCCTGCTCTATCAGCTCGGGTTCGTATGCCATTTGAGGGCAAAAGTAATCGTTTTTTGTGGTAGGTTAAGCGTAATATTGCAATAGCATTAAGGGCAGGTTATTTTATGAATATTGATTTGGAGATTTTTAGTCCGGTACATCAGATCACAAATCCATTATTTGATGTGCATGGCGTAAAAGTTTTTTTAAAACGCGACGATCTGATACATCCCATGATATCGGGTAATAAATGGCGTAAATTAAAATACCTGCTTAAAAAAGCTCAGGAAAAGCATAAAAATCACATTGTTACTTTTGGAGGCGCATATTCAAACCACCTGTTGGCTACTGCCGCCGCTGCGGCAAAGTTTAGTTTTTTTGCTACGGGTATTGTGCGAGGTGAAGAAGTTAGCAACGATACCCTGTTTTTATGCAAGCTACACGGTATGCAATTGATATTTACCGATCGGGATAGCTATCGCGATAAAGCATCCCTGTTCCATAAATATTTTGGAAATAACGAAGATGCTTTTTTCATTGATGAAGGCGGTGCATCCGCAGAAGGAGCCCAGGGTTGCAGCGAACTGGTTGATGAGCTTACTGATGATTACGACCATATTTTTTGCGCCTGCGGAACCGGGACTACAGCAGCGGGTATCATTAACGGCCTTACTAACCATCAATTTAAAACACGATTTAACGCCATACCTGTATTTAAAAACGGAGGCTTTATAAAAGATGAGATCAACAGGTTTTTAACAACTCCAGCTGAGTTTGATATCCATACCGGCTACCATTTTGGAGGCTATGGAAAAGCGACTGATGAGCTAATTAACTTTATAAAAAAGTTTGTAGCCTCCACCGGGATAGTCATTGAACCTGTGTATACAGGCAAAATGATGTATGCACTGTATGATCTAATCGGCAAGGGGTATTTTAAACCAGGCAGTAAAATATTGGCTATTCATAGTGGCGGGATCTGGGGTTTGCTGGGGATGAAGGATAAATTTTAAGTTTGATCATTGATTGTTCAACACTTCACAACTCATTTAAGGGCTATAATTAAAGGGAGATGATCACTAAACTTTATCCAAAACCCGTAATCACTGGGCAAATAATTATCTTTGATTTATGCCCGCCAACGATAACTCCGCCATATTTGACTACCATCGCAGCATGATTGCCTTTCATGGTAATACCAGCACGGCGGCTCTGGGCTGGAGAGATCCTGAAAGCCAGCTGATCCGCTTTAAAGTATTGTCCGAAATAGCCGGTATGGATGGCTGTACGGTGCTGGATGCCGGTTGCGGCCATGGGGACCTGCTTGCCTACCTGTTTACAACATGCCAGCGATTGCAGTATACGGGTATAGAACAAATCCCGGAACTGCTGGAAGAGGCGGAAAGGCGTTACGGCTTCCTGCCGGGTGCCCGGTTTTTAAAAGGAGATTTTATCTGTAATGATTTTCCCTTATCTGACTATGTCCTGGCGAGCGGCTCACTCAACTATTGCCAGGAAGACCCTGAGTTTATTTACAAGGCAATTGCCCGGCTATACGGAAGCTGTAGAATGGGACTTGGTTTTAACCTGCTCCGGTACGTCATTCCCAATGGCCTGTTGGCCGCCTATGACCCCGATACCATCATGGCTTATTGCGAAACACTTTGCGAACGGGCAAGCGTGCGGATGGATTATAGTGAGGAAGACTTTACCGTTTTTATGTACCACTAATCCGGCACTTAACCGGCCCATACTACCAGCTTAATGGCTGGAACTGTTTTGCCCTGGTCTTAACTAAATTTTATATCTTAACGGCATCAAACCAGGAAATCGCTATGCGTGAAGATCCACTTATCCAAATACAAAACCTAACCAAGTCTTACGGCTCAAAACAAGTGCTCAAAGGCCTGTCTCTTGATATTTATCCCGGGCAGGTAATCGGCTATATCGGACCAAACGGGGCCGGTAAATCCACAACCGTTAAGATATTAACCGGGCTGATCCCTGATTTTGAAGGACAGGTAACTGTCGATGGCATCAGCATGGCCGAGAATCCGCTGGCGATTAAGCGCATGATAGGCTACGTTCCGGAAAATGCCGAGATCTATGATGTACTCACGCCAATGGAATACCTCGATTTTGTGGGCAAACTGTATGGTATGGAAGAAGCAATGTTGCATGACCGGGCAGTAAAACTATTAGCCGCTTTCGGGCTTGGTGCAAACGGCGACGACCGGATGGACACTTTCTCAAAGGGCATGAAACAAAAGGTGTTGCTAATTTCGGGGATAATCCATAATCCGAAAATCATTATCCTGGATGAGCCGCTATCTGGGCTGGATGCCAACGCAGTGATTATGATCAAAGAACTAATCATGCGCTTATCGCAGGAAGGAAAAACCATATTTTATTGTTCGCATATGATGGACGTAGTGGAAAAGGTTTCGGACAGGATCTTGCTTATCAATAAAGGAGAGATCATTGCAGACGGCACGTTCGAATCGCTGAAACAAAATCACAGTGATACGTTGGAACGGATCTTTTCAAAACTGACCGGCAGGGAGGATTCCACAACCGAAACAGATGCCATTATTAACGCTTTCGAATAAACATCTAACCTGCTCCAATGAATAATCTGCCGCTCCAGCTCTTTTCCACGGATAAATTATTTTTACGGTTCGTGTCTTTATTTTACCCTGTGCTTGCCCGTACGGGCGTAGACATCCTTCAGCTTGACGAAATTCTGCGCGTAAAGCTTTTGATGGATAACCGCCGCCCCAAGACAATGTTTGCCGTAAAAAAGAATGCGAAGAACAATGGGCAACAATCGCCCTGGATGATCAGCTTTTTCCAGGTGTTGATGGGCTTTTTTATCGGGCTGTTACTTACCCTGAACCAAATGCCATATGTGGGCCAAACCTATTACTTCCTTGTATTTATGGTGCTCATGGCCTTAACGCTCATTTCGGATTTCACTACGGTGCTGGTAGATACCCGCGACCAGTTTATCCTGCTTCCCCGGCCGGTTAACGACCGCACCATCGCGGTATCGCGTATCCTCCACATCAGCATCTATGTATTACGGCTGGCCATGCTGCAGGGCTTGCCGGCATTGGTGATCGTCGGCTTCCTTGATGGGTTACCGGCAGTGCCCGTCTTTTTTTTCCAACTGCTGGAAGCTACTTTCCTGAGCATCTTTTTGGTAAACATCGTTTACCTGCTGCTCATGCGCTCTGTTAGCCCGCAAAAGTTCAAAGATGTGATCAGTTATTTCCAGATCGGCTTTTCGGTCGTGATCTTCGCGGCTTATTACCTCCTGCCCCGTCTCATTAATGTGTCTGTTTTAGGGAATATCAATTTACTGACCCATTGGTGGGCTTATCTGCTCCCGCCCGTCTGGATCGCCGCGATGAACGAGGCGCTGCTACATACTGCCAGGGCAAATTATGTAACTGATTTACTGGCTGTAACTGGTTTTACGATACCGCTAGTAGGTTTATGGCTGGTAGCAAAAGTGCTGGCACCCGGGTTTAACAGACGTTTGGCAATGATCGCCACCTCCGACGGAAGCACCAATGTGTCTGCCAGCGTCAAAAAGAGAGGCAACTTTGGATTGATCGAAAAAATCTCCGGCATCATTGCTCCCGATCCGGTGGAAAACGCGGGTTTCAGGATCACCTGGAAACTTGCTGCCCGGACAAGAGAATTCAAAATGAAGGTGTACCCGGCGTTTGCTTACGTACCAATCTATTTCCTGTATTTTGCCCTGAACGGAAAAGGAGATAACCTGAATGATCGTTGGGAAAAGCTGCAGGCAGGGCATACCTATGTGTTTCTGATCTACCTGTGTACATTCATCCTTTCTTCCATGCTGATGCACATCTCCATGTCAGAAAAATATAAGTCTGCCTGGGTCTACTATGCGCTGCCGGTGGATAAACCGGGCAAGATCCTTTCAGGCATGTATAAGGCAATCGTTACGCTATACTTTTTCCCTTATTGCCTGGTACTGAGCGCCGGTATTGTAGCGATATGGGGGCCGCAGGCTATCAATGATCTCATCCTCGCATTCCTTGTCAGCCTTATTTACGGTTTACTCATGGCACTGTTCATGGTTAAAGGCCTGCCCTTTTCCAATCCGATAGTTGTTAAGCAGAGTGGTGGCAAAATGGTAACGTCGCTGCTGATTCTCGGTTTTATCGGTGCCATCGGCTTCGGCCATTATATGCTCATGCAATGGGAAACGGCTGTTTGGGTAGCCATCATTCCGGCTTTGTTGGTGAACTGGGTAATGTTTCGCAGTTATAAAAGACGGACCTGGGAAGATGTGGAAATTGCCGACCTATAAAAACTTCAAAAACGACTTCTTCCTCCCAATGAAGCAACTCCACTTTTAAATACCGCGTAGCGGTCTGTAAAAGCGATACAATAGGCGCTATTTTAGGCTGCATCAGTGCCACTCCACCCTTGCCGTGTTCGCAAGAGGTTTATTCGTTGGCTAATCGTCATAGCCTCGGGGTTTATGTTTTTTTTGGAACCCGGCGAAGCAGAAAACTGTACTATATTCAGTACAGGACACAGCAGGATACCCGGCGGGAAATTTATATCGATATTAGTTAAACCAATTATTGCCGTAAGCCGCTAATTTAAAATTCAGCTTAATAAATAAGGTCTTACTATGCCTAACTATAACCTGATCTATAATGGAAAATAATGTTTTAGATAATCAAAGTAAAACTTACCGTGAGACTGATTTAAAAAATTTATTTGATGGTTATTATAGCCGACTGGTATATTTTTCGTACCAAATAGTTAACAATAAACCGCAGGCCGAGGATATTACACAGGATGCTTTTGTGAAATTTTGGGACAACTGTGATCATATTTCTGATAACCCGGTGGCGATAAAAAACTTCCTTTATAGTACAGTAAAAAATGCCAGTTTAAATATTATCAGGCATAATAAAGTAGCCGAACAGCATATGAACAGTCTGCATGGCATTCCCGTTGAAGAAACCATATTTCATACCATTATCAGAACTGAAGTACTGGCAGAGATACACCAGGCAATTGCATTGCTGCCCGGCAGTTGCCAGCAAATATTCCGGATGAGTTACCTGGATGATATGAAAAACAATCAAATAGCTGATGTATTGGGTATATCAGTTAATACGGTTAAAACACAAAAGCAAAGGGCTCTTAAAGTATTAAGAGGCAATTTAAGTCCGGAACTTTTTGTTGTATTAATAGCCATTAGCTGCTTTTAATTTTTCGATTTTACTCAAAAAACTTTTTTTCATCTTGCTGTCACCCCGTTGTTATATTCAGGTGTCCTTACTGAATATTACCAGTTATGTGCCCCAGGCACAGCCTAAATATTATTTATGGACAACAATTACGAAGCTTATCAGTATGCTGTTCTTATTGCAAAGCACTTGAAGGGCGGTCTATCTGCAATTGAAGAAATTGAGCTGAATGCCTGGATAAACGCGAAGCCCGAAAATGCTTTGCTGATGGAAAAGTTACAAAATGAGGAAATGATAAAATCCGACCTGGATTTCCTCACATCCATAAAAACCAGGGATGCATGGCAAAATATCGCTATGCGGACTCAAAATGTATCATTTACTGAAAAGGTTTATATTTTCATGCGAAAGTGGAAATACGCGGCGGCTATCCTTTTAACGCTTTCTGTAACAGCTATACTTTATAAAAATTCGCATCCCGCTTTAAAACTACAGGCTGCAATCTCAAAAAACATCGCATATAAAAATGATGTACCTCCCGGGACTGACAAAGCAAAACTTACTTTAGCCGATGGTTCTGTAGTAACAATAAATGGCCATACGGCAGGCATGGTTAAAAGCTATGCCGGATTAAGAATCAGTGTCAATAGCGGTATTGTTAGTTATCATATAACAAGTAGCAACAGCGGCTTTTTCAAAAACCAACACCATATTATTACTATTCCTACAGGGTGCAAATACAAAATATCACTGCCCGATGGCAGTTTGGTTTGGCTCAACTCTGCCTCATCTTTAAAATTTCCTATAGTGTTCAACAAGTTTGAGCGTAAGGTTTATTTAACCGGCGAGGCTTATTTTGAAGTTGCCAAAAATAAATTAAAGCCTTTTAAAGTGTTTGCAAACAACACAGTGGTACAGGTACTGGGTACACATTTTAATGTACATGCCTACAACGATGAAGAAGCTGTAAAAACCACTTTACTTGAAGGCTCAGTTAAAATATATCAGGATGGTCATAGTAAAACGATACTGCCCGGACAACAAGCCTATATCAAACGAAATTCTTCAAAAATTAAAATTCAGCCCATTGATGTTAATGAGTCTGTTGCCTGGAAAAATGACCTTTTCATTTTTGACAAAGAAGATATGGAAAGCGTAATGAAGAAAATTGCCAGATGGTATGATGTTGAAGTTGAATACAAAGATGAAATACCTCAAACACATATTTCGGGAAGCATTTCACGCAGGAATAACCTATCACAAATATTAAATATGCTTGAACTGACAGGAGGAGTTCATTTCCGTATTGATGGCCGGAAAATTACTGTAACCAGGTAATGGCATCCCCAAAATTAAAGAGAAAAAACAAATAAAAAAGCTTTGATCAAAAACCGGGAAGCGTTGGCGCGCCCCCGGCAGATACAGGATCAATAGCTGGCCGTATGCAATTACTAACCAATCGATTATTCAACCTATACAATGCAAAAGTATGAATTTTAATTTTTACTATGAATGTTTTTGCCGGATAYGCAAGCCGGTATTTAAAACACTCCTGATTATGAAATTAACCACTGTTATTTTACTGGTATGTAGTATGCACGTAAGCGCAATTTCGTATTCGCAAACTGTTACGCTGTCAGAAAAAAATGTTTCATTACAGAAGATATTCCAGCAAATTAACAGGCAGGTTAATTATAAATTTTTATATGCCGATGAGCTGCTTCAAAAAACAAAAAAGATTTCCATTAACGTGAAAGATGTTCCGTTGGAAACAGTACTGAAGGAGTGTTTTGCGGGCCAGCCGTTTACTTACCAGGTTTTTGATAAAACCATTATTTTAAAGCCTAAGACAGATGTTATGGATAATGCACCGCCGTTGCCTCCTGTGGTTATAACCGGTAAAGTTACTGATGAAACCGGCCAGCCATTACCGGGTGTAAGTGTCAAACTAAAAGGAACAAACGCTGCTACCGTTACTGATGGCAATGGTTCATATAGCCTGCACGCTCCAGATGGTAATGTTCAGGGCAGTGTTCTGATATTTAGTTTTATAGGCTTCAAAACAGAGGAAGTTACCGTAGGCGCCGGCCTTGTTGTGAATGTTAAATTAATACCCGAATCAAAATCATTAAGCGAAGTGGTGGTAATTGGCTATGGTACACAAAAAAGGGGCGATGTATCAAGCGCTATAGCATCGGTTAATGTGGAAAAAATGGATAAAGTCCCGGCAGCTAACCTGAGCACTGCTTTACAGGGACAAGCACCGGGCCTGGTTGTACGGCCAAGTTCATATCGCCCTGGTGCAGGTTCTGCTATCCGCATCAGGGGCAACCGCTCATTAAATGCTACTAACGACCCCTTATTTGTGGTAGATGGCGTTCCTGTATCTTACAGCATTGATGATATTAATCCCCTGGATATCGAATCGGTCGACATATTGAAAGATGCTTCGGCTACAGCAATTTATGGCTCAAGAGGCGCCAACGGGGTTATACAGATTACTACAAAAAAGGGAAAAGCAGGTAAGGTAACGGTTAACTACAGTGGCAGCACATCATTTGATAATATATTAAGAAAGTTAAACGTATTTAATGGGCCCGATTATGCGCAGTTTAAAAGGGATGCTTATGTAGGGGGCAAATCATATAATCCGGGATTAAGTACCACAAGCAGCAGCCAGCGGTATTTTCCGGATCCGGCATCAGATTATAAACTTTTTGGTGCAGATCCTAACGTATTAGGTAAGGTTTTGGCCGGATATACCTTTACCAAGTATGATCCCGCAAATGGCGTATTTGACGTAGCTACACGGCCCACAACAGATGCCGAAAAGGCCTTGCTTTCAAGTTTGGGTTATCCCATACTGGATAACGTAGCTATTTATGATGCTTCCAAAGTATCTACTTATGACTGGCAGAAAAAGGCATTAAGAATAGGTTCAACACAAAACCACAACTTTTCCATATCAGGTGGTTCAGAAAAATTCAGCAATGCTTTTTCATTGGGATATTTAAAACAGAAGGGGATTATACCCGGGCAGGATTATACAAGGTATAGTATATCAAATAGTGCAAGTTTCAGGCCGGTAAGCTATTTTTCTGCAGGTAGTAATATCACTTACGCCAATGCTATACAAAATACAGGTTCTGATATATATAGTGCGGCCTCGGGGCAATTACCTTTGGCCGAACCTTATGACAGCAACGGCAATTTTGTGCTGTTTCCGGGTAATGATAGTAACATTATTAATCCCCTTAACGATGTTACAAATATCATTAATGAAAATCGCATAAGCCATTTTTTGGCCAACGTATACGTACAAGCGAATATTTTTAAAGGATTAACATTGAAAAGCACTTTTGGTGCAGATGTAACGAGTGTAAGAAACGGTACATTCAATGGTTCCATTTCCTCGTCGAGGGCTGGCGGCGCTGCAAACGCCTCTTTTAACACAAGCTCAAACCTAACCTGGACACTGCAAAACCAATTGTCATACAGTACTACTGTTGCAAAAAAACATGACATCAGTATAACCGCGGTACAGGAATTGGTGAAAGACCGAAGAGACTCCACCAATGCTTCGGCCGCCGGCCTTAACTATGAATCGCAAAAATGGTACTCCTTACAAAACAATGCCACCGGGGTGGTAACCTATAAAGGAGGCTATTCGCAATATCAGTTAGCATCATTTTTAGGAAGGATAATTTATGCATATAACGGTAAGTACATTTTAACTTTAGCAGAAAGGTATGACGGATCTTCTGTACTATCTGAACAGCATAAGGGTAAAGCTTTCCCGTCAGGTTCTGTAGCCTGGCGTATCGACCAGGAAAATTTCATGAGAGCAGTGAGCTTTGTTGATCAGCTAAAGTTACGTGGTGGCATAGGTTCGGTAGGTAACTCAGGTATCAGGCCATATTTAACCAATGGTACTTTAAATTTATCCTACTATAATTTTGGTGTCAGCCCGGCCCAGGGTTACGCACCCAATGGTTTACCGCTCCCCGATTTAACCTGGGAAAAAACAGTAACCAAAAATATAGGCCTGGATTACGGTTTATTTAAAGGTCGAATTTCGGGTTCAATTGATGTTTATGAATCTAATTCAAATGAAATTCAACCGCAGAAATTACCTGACGCATCGGGTTATAGCAACATAACTGTTAATCTGGGCAAGGTAAGAAACCGTGGTATTGAGGTGGCCCTTTCTACTGTCAATATTAACCATGGTGGATTTAAATGGACAACCGACTTTGTATTCTCTAAAAATAAAGAGGCTATTACATCGCTGGATGGTTCAGGTAATAATAACATTTCGAGCCAGTGGTTCTTAGGTGCCCCCATCAGGTCATATTACGATTATAAAAGGCAGGGCATATTCCAGAACAGCGATGCGCAGCCAGGTGGTATTTTATATGACTATTACTGGAAAAAAGCCGGAAACAAGGCCAATACCGCATTGCAACCCGGCAGGATTCGCGTACAGGATATGAATGGTGATACTACTATTACCGAAGCCGATAAAATGCTGCTGGGTTCGCCAAACCCGCAGTGGACCGGTAGTATTAATAATACAATTAGTTATAAAGGTTTTGAATTATCGGCCTTTGTGTATATCAGCCATGGCGGATTGGTGCGCGATCCACGCCCTTCGCTTGTTGGTCGCTATCAATCAATACAGTTAAATTACTGGACACCAACCAACCCATCTAATGATTATCCTCAGCCTAACCTCACCAGTGATATACCGCTTTACTGGCAGGCCAATGGTTTCAGAGATGGATCATTCGTACGGGTACGGAGTATCTTACTTTCGTACCAGCTGCCGGCTTCTATACTTAATAAAATAAAGATGCGGAGTTTATCATTCTCAGTTAATGCGGTTAATCCCTTCTTATTTAGTAAATACAAAACCTACGATCCTGAAACAATGCCATATTCAAGCTCATATCCATCAAGCAGTACCAATAACCCCGGTCCTACTTCATACAGTTATAGAAGTTTAGTATTTGGGATAAAAGCGGGCTTGTAAACAATTGGTTATAATTAAAAGATAATAAAATGAAAAAATATATCATTCCGGTTATTGTACTCGTGATGAGTTTTGGCATCACATCGTGTAAGAAGTACCTTAAAGAAGATTTGGTAAGTACCCTTACGCAGGAGTATTATAATACCGACCAGGGTTTGCAGGACCTGGTACGGTCAGCTTACACTCCTCTTCGTAACAAATTTGAAGGTGAGCAGGCTTATGCTTTATATAATTTTGGCACTGATGAGTTTATAGAAGGCGATCAGTTTAACTATGAATACTATAACAGTTATGCTGCAAGCCTTAACCCTGCCGAAGGTTTATTAAATGGTTTATGGGTAAATAATTACCAGGGTATCGGGCGTTGTAACCTGGGGATCCAGCAGCTACCGCTTTTCAAAAGCACAACATCAAAAACATTGAGTACGCCGGCACAGGTTACCCAGCGCATGGCCGAGTTAAGGTTTCTGAGAGGGTATTATTATTTTCAGCTGGTACAGCAGTTTGCTGGCGTGCCCTTGGTATTGCAGCCAACTACAGGTAAGCAAACTGATTTTACGCGTGTATCTGCAGCCGATGTATATAAACAAATTATTAATGACCTTCGCTATGCGACAGATAATCTTACTCCAACCACAACAGATCAGGGCAGGGCTACCCAGGGTGCAGCGCAGCATTTCCTGGCCAAGGTGTATTTAACCCGCGGCAGCGCGGTTACCGATGCCCGGGGTCAAAAGCCAACGGATATGGATAGCGCGGCCTATTACGCAACCCAGGTAATTACCAGTCCCTACTACGCTCTTGAGAACGATTACATGAATATCTGGAACGGTGTTTATCCTGCAGGCTATCCCAAAGTAGTTACACCGGCTGTAGGACAAAATGGGTCTGCACCCTCCGGCGATATCAGCAGGTTCCAGACAGCACAGGCCAGTAAAGAGATCATTTTTGCGGCTCAGTTCATCAAAGACCTTACATTGAATGGCGGCAGCGGTAACCGTACACATGAGTATTACATTTGCCAGTATGATGTTGGCATCCCCGGTATGGCCCGGAATGCCGATAATTTTAACGGCAGGCCTTTTCGCCGTTTAGGCCCTTCAGATTATACTATAGATCTGTTTGACCGTAAAAACGATTCCCGTTTTTATAAAAGCTTCCGTACAGTGTTTTACTCTAACACAAATGCGGGGACACCTAAATTTACAGCTGCTGATGCACCTAACCCATCATTGGCGGGGGCTTACAAATTTGGTATTGGCGATACTGCCGCGTTATTTATTGTAAATACCAAAAGCAATCCATTAACTACAGCACAATTGGCTAAATACAGGTATACCGTTTATGCCCGGTATTATACTACTACGCCTGGCGGGGCTATACAACAGGGCTTTAACAACAACAAGTACCTTACTTTGGTGAAAATGCTTGATCCGGTACGGGTAACGAGTGATTATAATGAAGAAAGAGGGATACGTAACGGCATAGTTGCCCGCTTAGCCGAAACTTACCTTATTGCTGCCGAAGCCTATGGGCGAAAGGGTGACTATACCACCGCGCTAAATTATATTAATAAGATACGGCAAAGAGCTGCCTACCATTCCGGTGAATTCAGAAATCCGCAAACTTATATGTTTGACGGCGGCACACCCGGCGACGTATCCGATACGTATCCGCAATTGATGGCTACTACCGATTTATTTACAACTAACGCGGCAAGTGAAAATTATCCGCCTACCGCTGTTGGTGCACCTGATCGCTTTATCCATTTTATGCTAAATGAGCGTACCCGTGAACTATGTGGTGAGTTTTACAGGTGGGAGGATCTGGCACGTACGGAAACATTATATGACAGAACAAAACTATTTAACAAGGATGCTACAAGTATTGCGCCCAGGGATAAGTTAAGGCCTATACCTCAGATACAGATTGATGCCACAACCGTAAATGGCCAGCCCATGTCGCCCAGCCAAAAAAGTGGCTACCAAAACCCGGGGTGGTAAACACTAACCACCTAAAAACACCTCAGACAGGAACATGCCGTTTGAGGTGTTGTGGTTTTCTTACTATCACACCAAAAAAACTTTTTGAATTTTGACTTTTGAATTTTGACTTAATGTTGCCTTGAAAAACATCTGATACCATAACTTTACAACCGATATATCAACCATGCCATTAATTACCGATTTAATGCTCCGATCTGACGCTATGCCAGGCAGTCGCAGGCCTTTGCGGCTTGCTTTAAATTGCTGTATTGTTACGCTGTTATTACAAACTATCCCACATGCATCCTACAGCCAAAATATTTCTTCAAAACACAATGATGCAACTACACCACTACATTTGCTTAAACCGGCTTATATAACCCCTTATGGGGAAACTAAACAAGCCGATGTTAAAGCTGTGCTGGATAAGGTATACTATTATTTGAATGAAGTTACACCTTATCAGCTAATTGACAAATCAAGCAGGCAGGCAATCAATAATTTCGACAACGTAAACTCCAATAGTGTTTTTGCAGCCGGCGATTTCAGACTAATAAGCTACGAATGGGGTGTAACCTATACGGGTATGCTGGAGGCAGGAGCTGCAACCGGGGATAAAAAATTTACAGATTATACGCTAAACCGGATAAGTTATATTGGTAACGCAGTTGCCGGCTTTAAAAATTACCTCAAAACCTCGCCACAGGCAACAACACCTGTAAAGTCTGTAATTACCCCCGAGGCACTCGACGATGCGGGGTCAATGGCTGCGGCCATGATCAAAGCCGTAAGGACAGGGGCCGTAAAGCCGGATCTGCGACCGATAATTGATAACTATATCAGTTATATCCTGACAAAGCAATTTCGTCTCGCCGATGGTACGCTGGCACGTAACCGCCCTCACCCAAATACCTTATGGCTCGATGATATGTATATGAGCCTTCCGGCACTTGTACAAATGGGCGCGCTTACCGGCGACGGCAAGTATTTTGATGAAGCAGTAAAGCAATACCAATTGTTCAGCAAACGAATGTTTAATCCCGAACGCGGATTGTATATGCACGGTTGGGTTCAGGATATGGATCCACATCCGCAGTTTCATTGGGCCAGGGCAAATGGCTGGGCTATTTTAACAAGTATTGAATTGCTTGACGCACTACCGCAGGATCATCCGGGAAAGGCAGGGTTGATAGCAATGTTAAACAAACATGCTGCCGGCCTTGCGCAACGCCAGGATGCAACCGGTTTCTGGCACCAGTTGCTTGACCGCAATGATTCGTACCTCGAAACTTCGGCAACAGCAATTTACGCCTATTGCTTTGCAAGAGCTATTAACAAGGGATGGCTGGATGCCAAAGCTTATGGACCGGCGGCGCTCCTTGCCTGGAATGCGGTAAGTACAAAGGTAAATGATAAGGGCCAGGTAGAAGGTACCTGCGTGGGTACAGGTATGGGTTTCGATCCTGCTTTTTATTACTACCGGCCGGTAAATAACTATGCCGCACATGGTTACGGTCCTGTTTTACTTGCAGGGGCAGAAATTTATCGCATGCTGCAAAACCACCCGTTTGTAATTAATGACAGTTCAGTACAGGTACCAAAATAATATGGCCGGTTTAACCTAACTGGCTATTGAACAATATGGTAAAATGAGCTTCCATATAGGGAGATTTTACTATTAGTTTACTTGTTTAAACAATAAGGTAATGATATATTAACCTGAATTTTGCATTAAGGCAACTTAAGAAGCGGTTATTTGAATAAAAGGCGACAAGTATAAATCCTTTTTTCTGAAACGCTGTTCTATGCATTATTCACTCATCGCAGTTATCCTTCCTTTACTTGGCCAGGTTGATTTAAGCGGTTACATTTTAATCGTTTTTTTTCTGTGTATAATAGCAGTAATAGGCTTTGAATTTGTAAACGGATTTCACGACACAGCCAACGCGGTAGCCACGGTGATCTACACCAAAGCCCTGAAACCTGTTTACGCCATACCCTGGTCGGGAACGTGGAATTTTTTAGGTGTAATGCTTGGCGGCGTAACAGTTGCTATGGGCATTTTAAAATTGGTACCATTGGATACACTAATGACACTACCCGTCAGTGTAGGGGCCTGCCTGGTGCTATCAGTACTATTGGCATCCATCATTTGGAACCTGGGCACGTGGTACCTTGGTATTCCCTGCTCCAGTTCACATACCATGATCGGCGCAATGATCGGTGGCGGCCTCGCTTTCACCTGGTACCACAACGGCCCGGGTGTTAACTGGGATAAGGCTGGTGAAATCGGATCGTCGTTGATATTATCACCCATCATCGGTTTTGGTGCTGCCGCGTTGTTGATGCTTTTTCTGAAGCATGTCACCAAATCGCATGCTTTGTTTCATATACCTTCGGGAGAAAATGACCGCCCTCCTATCCACATCAGGCTGATGTTAATAACGACCTGCACGCTCGTTAGCTTTTTTCACGGCAGTAATGACGGGCAGAAGGGCGTGGGCCTGTTTATGCTGATCCTGATTGCTTTTATGCCCGCAAGGTTTGCCGTAAACCACAGCATTCCGAACGCTAAGGTATTAACGGCACTCAACCAAACGGAACAGGTAATTACCAAAACAGTTTCTGCCGATCCCGTTCAAAAAGTCCGCCTGATAAAACTTAACGAAGCTATAAACCAAACCAGGGCTTTACTGGCTACAAAAAGTGAAAAAGATGTAGCAAAAACCTATAGCTATCGGAAACAGGTAGAAAGCGTAATTAAAGATATCAGGGCAGTTATCAAAGATGAAAACATTAAATTTTCTCAAAAAGATAGAGATATACTTACAGGCGCTTCTACAGAGATAGAACACGTTACAGACTTTGCCCCGATCTGGGTTATTGCCACGATCTCGTTATCACTTGGACTTGGCACTATGATCGGTTGGAAAAGGATTGTTGTCACTATAGGTGAAAAAATTGGCAATGAACATCTGAATTATGCGCAGGGGGCCACCTCTGAAATTGTTGCAGCTTCTACTATCGGGCTGAGCACTGCTTTTGGCCTGCCAGTCAGTACAACCCACGTGTTGTCGAGCGGTATTGCAGGTGCAATGGTTGCCTCAGGCGGTAAAGGCAACCTCAATAACAATACTTTAAAAAACATTGCACTGGCCTGGGTATTGACACTGCCTGTGTCTGTTACCTTAGCCGCGTTATTGTTTATGTTATTCCATTTGTTCATATAGTTTTTGTAAATTATTAAAAAATGAAACAGATCCTGGTTGCCACCGATTTTTCTCCCAGCGCGGCTAACGCGATGGAATATGCTATGGGGCTGGCTGCGCTGGTCGGGTTAGAAGTATGTGCCATCCACGCTATTCATCCTACCGAAGGTATTAATAACAACATCTATAATGCTATTTATATTGAAGACTATTACTACAACAAAAGAGCGGCATTAAAAGAATGGGCTGATGCTTATGTTAAAAAAGACGCTTTTAAGGACGTTAAGGTTACCTCCCTTTGCGATGTCGGGTTTTTAAAAACCGTTATCACCAAATTTATCGACAAGCACCAGGTAGAATTACTGGTTATGGGAATCACCGGCGCTACGGGTCTGAGTGGCATTGTAGGCAGCAATGCCAGTATGGTGGTTACCAGAGTGAAGATTCCGACACTGATCATTCCATTGGACAGTAAATTTCCAGGCATTCCGGCAATCACCCTGGCTACAGACTACGAGACCAAACTATCATCAACAGATGTAGCAGCACTTAATGAAATAGTCAAAGCATTCGGACTGGCAGCAATGGAAGTTTTATACGTAGAAGAAAAATCGGATATCAAACACATTCAAACCGGGGAAGCGAGACTCAAAGAACTCATTCCGCAAACCGTACTTAATTTCAATTACCTGAAAGATAGCAGCCCGCTCAGCGGAATCATAGATTTTATCGAAAAGAACGAGGTGGATATTTTATGCCTGGTAAAACACCATCATAACATCATTTATCGCCTGTTTAACCGCAGTACAGTTAACCAGATCATGAACCGTTCTGTAAAAGCTATCCTTGTATTGCACGAATAATGAATTACAAAACGCCAGTTTTTCGGTGATTATTTCACTATGTATAAATCTCTGTCGAAACATTAGTATTGCCAACATAAATAGCTGCTTCCACCCTGGTTAAAAAAGAGAAATGAACTTCAACTTTGTTGCTATCAAATAATTTCTCTTCATACATAATGGGTGATACAAAAGAAACTTTTTCGACATAACTCTAAAGATTCCATCTTAAAATTTGGTGTACCAGTTTAGGCTTTGGTACAAAAAGTAACTTTAAACAATTTAAAGTTACTTTTTTGCCAATCGGTTCAAAAACCGCCTAAATTTTGTTTTTTGGGGCTTTTTAGTAAATTTGTATAAATCAAAAATATATGTACAACTTACTTATTTCACCACAAAACGTTCAGGCTTCTTTACGGAAACATGTACTTGCCGATGGCTTCGATCTCACTTTTGACATGGAAAAAAGTAAGGGTGTTTATATTTATGATTCGAAGAACGACCGCACCCTGCTCGATTTTTTTACCTGCTTTGCTTCGGTACCTTTAGGATATAATCACCCAAAAATGCTGAACGATGAGGAATTTAAAAAAAACCTGATGCTGGCAGCTTTAACTAACCCCTCAAACTCGGATATTTATACTACACAATACGCACAATTCCTTGAAACTTTTTCGCGGGTGGGTATTCCCGATTATTTGCCACATGCCTTTTTTATAGCCGGTGGTTCATTAGCTATTGAAAACGCGCTTAAAACCGCCATGGACTGGAAGGTTCAAAAAAACTTTGCCAAAGGCTATACCAAAGAGCGGGGTTTTAAAGTGATCCACTTTGAGCATGCTTTTCACGGCCGTTCGGGTTATACACTAAGTTTAACCAATACCGTTCCCAATAAAACTAAGTGGTTTGCCAAGTTCGACTGGCCCCGCGTATCTATACCCTACATGAATTTTCCTTATAGTGATAGTAACCATGAGGACCTGCTACAACGGGAGCAACTTTCTGTAGCGCAGATCAGGAAAGCTTTTGAAGATAACAAGGATGATGTTTGTGCCATTATAATAGAGCCTGTACAATCCGAAGGCGGTGATAACCACGTACGTAAAGAGTTTTTAGAGAAGCTAAGAGAACTTGCCGATGAATATGAAGCTATGCTGATTTACGATGAAGTACAAACGGGTGTAGGTCTTACAGGTAAATTCTGGTGCCATGAACATTTTGGCGAAAAAGCAAGACCAGATATTTTAGCCTTTGGGAAAAAAATGCAGGTTTGCGGCATACTTTGCAGTAACCGGGTTGATGAGATAGAGAACAATGTTTTTCACATTTCGTCACGTATTAACTCCACCTGGGGTGGCAGTTTGGTTGATATGGTTCGTTCATCAAAGATCATGGAGATAATAGAAGAAGATAACCTTTGTGACAATGCGGCCCAAATGGGCGATTACCTGCAAAACCAATTAAGCGATATTGCATATAGACTTCCGGTTATAAGCAATGTGCGGGGAAAAGGCTTACTTACAGCCTTTGATTTCCCTGACCAAAGCAAGCGTGATAGCTTTATTAATAAGGGGTTAGCTAATAATATTATGTATTTAGGCTGTGGCGAAAAGAGCATCCGTTTCAGGCCCGCCCTTATTATTGAAAAAAATCATATAGATACTGGATTAGAAATGCTGGAGAAAATATCTAAAACACTATAAATAGCTGTAATACTACCCTGTCTATCAGCAATCCACAGAAAAAAAACTTAATATTTAATATATGTTTTAATGACATCAATAGCCTTAACAGGGCTTAATTAATAATATAGCCTATTTTTTTACCAAAATAGGCTATATTTTTAATTATTATTCCCCTTAGATTTGTACTATCCTCATTCGTATTAAATCTAATTCATCATGAGCAAACATATCGAGAAATTAAAAAAACAACTTGTTGAGGTAGCAGAAGTTGTTAACTCATTTCAATCAGAAGCTGTACAGGTAAGAATTATCGACAGGCTACTGGATGTTATGATTGAGTCGGAAAAAGCAGATGCCGACGGGTCTGAGATTTTTAGCAAAAAAGGCCGTAAAATACGCTCAGACGATGAAAACCCTACAATGCCTGGTCGTAAAAAGCCGGGAGCAACTAAAATATTGAACCAATTGTTAAGTACAGATTTCTTTGATATCCAGCGTTCAATATCATCAATAGCCAATTATTGCAAAGATCAGTTTGACTCCGATTTTAAAACTTCTGAATTGTCAGGTATCCTTTTAAAGCTTGCGAATGAAAATAAACTAAGACGAGAAAGAAGTAATGAAAATAATCGCTTTGAATATATTAAGGCTTAAATATTTAAACTGATATTATAAAATAAGTCGCTATCCTATTAAAGGATAGCGACTTATTTATTTATAGTTAAATAATATATTATTTTAAAGCAAATAAATTATCTATTCCTAAAATTTTTCTACTTGTATAGCCTTCTGCATATTTAACGCCTATGCTTTTACCAAATTCGCTGGCTCGCGCGGCTACTCCATTAATAAATTCGGGAGATGATATATAGGTTTGAGGCTCGTCGCTCCATTCGGGATTAAAAAATTGCGAACCATAAGCACGTATGCTTTCTATCTTTTTGTCCCAATACTCGGTAACATCTATCAAAATATCAGGCCTGATATAATTATCCTGTATAAAATGCAGCACCAAATCAGGTCGCCATGGCTGCTGGGGTTCACCATTTTTATCAAACGTTTCTATTTTACGCAAACCAGATAAAAACGCAGAATGCTCCACCAATTCATTGGCCCGGCCATGATCGGGATGTCTGTCATGATAAGCATTGGTTATTATAATTCGGGGCTGATAATTACGGATAGCGGAGATAACTTTCAACTGGTACTCTTTTGTATTTTCAAAAAAACCATCAGGAATACCTAAATTATCTCTTACCGAAAGGCCTAATATGCTTGCCGCTGCCGCTGCCTCCTGCTCACGAATATCTGCAGAGCCACGGGTCCCTAATTCGCCACGTGTAAGGTCAACTATGCCTGCTTTATGCCCCATAGCTATATGCTTTAAAATAGTGCCCGAGCATCCAAGTTCGGCATCATCAGGATGTACCGATAAAACTAAAATATCTAATTTCATTATTGTATGTATGTTTAGTGAGCAGCCGATAAAAGACGCTCTATTCTCTTCCGAATCTTTGAAGATGTTGGCTTGGTAAAAGGGTAATAAAAATCAGTAACATGACCGTCCCTATTGATCAAAAACTTATGAAAATTCCATCTTGGAATCGATTTAAGGTTGCCGTTCTGTTTTTTATCAGCAAAAAACTGGTATAAGGGATGAGCAAATGGCCCACGCACCCGTATTTTATCAAATACGGGGTAATTTACTCCGGAATTTTCGCAAAAAGTGGTAATGGCAGCGCCTTCCAAAGGCTCCTGCCCGCCAAAATCATTTGAAGGAAATGCAAGTATTTCAAAATCAGTATCACCAAAAATTTCCTTTAATGATACAAGATCTTTAAGTTGTGGGGTAAAGCCGCATTGAGAAGCGGTGTTAACTATTAAAAGTACTTTATTTTTGTAAGCCGATAGACTGATGTCATCACCGTTTAACTTTTGAACGTTAAACTTGTAGACGCTTGTGTTATCCATTATTAGAAGTTAGTGGAATTATATCCGGCCTGGGTAAGAATGGCCTCGATATCTTTCTGCTCATCTGGGTCATAAGTTTCTTTAAGGTTATGACCAAATATGCTGGCTACGGATTGAAACATAAATGCTTTAAAACCACCCTTAAGCTCTTTAACCATAGTATAACTGGTTGTGCCGGTTTCCCGGTCAATCAACTTAATCAAAACTTCGCCCTGACTAATTGTCAGATTTTTAATTTCCTTATTAAACAATGTTTTTATTTCTGTTTCGCACGTACCAATCAGCTCCTTCTGCTTCTTTTTATCTCCGGTAAGTGCAAGATCGCGCTGCAGTTTTGCGTACCGCTGGCCCGCAAAACGTGCATAGGGTAACACCTTCATAACATTATACCTTAAGCGGCGGTAATTGTCTCTATCGGCATCACTGGCAAATATGCGGGTATCAACAATTCGTACAGGAGGGCATACTACCCATGGAACCAATTCTCCGTCAATACTTGTAACGGCAACCCGAATGGTATCATTTTTGCCCAGAATCATGGGTGCAGGTTTATCTGTTTGGGCTTTTACTTCGCCCATAATGCAACAAAACATCAACAGAAAACCAATTAATTTCATATTTTTACTTAATACAAAATTAAAGCAAATTTTTGTGGTATTTTAATATAATCTGTAATAATAATTTTTTAGTTACAGGTTGATCCATTTTTTTACCACTAATATTCATATATGAAAGAGATAGTGATTGATCTGGAAGCTGAAAAAAATGAGATCCTGAAAAGATATCGGGCTTTGTTGCGTGCCTGTAAATCAACCCTGCAAAAGGGCGATAAGCGAATGATTCGCAAGGCATTTGACATGGCCCTTGAAAGCCACAAGGATATGCGCCGCAAAAGCGGCGAACCCTATATATACCACCCTATTGCTGTTGCCCAGATAGCTGCCGAGGAAATTGGCCTGGGCACAACTTCAATTGTGTGCGCCCTGCTGCATGATGTGGTTGAAGATACCAACATGACGCTGGACGAGATTGAGATGGAGTTTGGTAAAAAGGTAGCCAAAATTATTGATGGCTTAACCAAAATATCGGGCGTATTTGATACCAACAGTTCTTTACAGGCCGAAAACTTCCGCAAAATGCTGCTTACCCTGGCAGATGATGTTAGGGTGATACTGATAAAACTAGCCGATAGGTTGCATAATATGCGTACCATGGAGTTTATGCCACGTGATAAGCAGCTTAAACTATCATCAGAGACGGTTTATTTGTACGCTCCACTTGCGCACAGACTGGGCTTATACACCATAAAATCTGAACTGGAAGACCTGTCTATGAAATACATGGAGCGGGAAACTTACCAGTTTATTAAAAAGAAGCTGAATGAAAAAAAGGCCGAGCGTGAAAGATTTATCCGCGATTTTATTGAACCGGTAAACAAAGTGCTTGAGGGCCAGGGATTACATGCAGATGTTTTTGGTCGCCCAAAATCTATCCACTCCATTTGGAATAAGATGAAGAAAAAGTCTATCCCTTTTGAAGAGGTATATGATCTTTTCGCTATCAGGATAATTTTGGATAGTGCTCCCGACCAGGAAAAAGCAGATTGCTGGAAGGCTTATAGCATAGTTACCGACCAATACCGACCAAATCCCGACAGGTTGCGGGATTGGATCTCATCACCCAAAGCAAACGGTTACGAATCATTACATACTACGGTTATGGGGCCCCGCGGTCAGTGGGTTGAAGTACAGATCCGTACCAAACGAATGAACGAAATTGCTGAAAAAGGATTTGCCGCGCACTGGAAATACAAGGAATCATCAACCGACAGCGGCCTTGATCAGTGGGTGCAAAAGGTTAGGGATATGCTTAAAAATCCTGACTCTAATGCACTCGACTTCCTGGATGATTTTAAAATGAATTTGTTCAGCGATGAGATCTTCATTTTTACGCCGAAAGGCGCACTTATCCAGTTACCACTGAACGCTACCGCGCTGGATTTTGCCTTCGAGATCCACACCGATGTTGGCGCCAGCTGTATTGGTGCCAAGGTAAACCATAAACTGGTACCATTAAGCTACAAATTACAGAATGGCGACCAGGTAGAGATCATTACATCCGGCAAGCAAACGCCCAAGGAAGACTGGCTTAACTTTGTGGTTACCGCAAAGGCTAAGGCCAAAATAAAGTCGGCCCTAAAAGAAGAGAAACGGAAAATTGCTGAGGATGGCAAGGAGATATTGGAGCGTAAAATGAAATCGCTCAAGATCACTTACAATTCTGAAAATATACATAAACTGAGCTATTTTTTCAAGCTACAATCAACCCAGGACCTGTTTTATAACATTGCTAAGGGTGTTATTGATATGAAGGACCTGAAAGAATACCAGGCATTTGAAAAAATTGTTGAAAATAAGCCACAGGATAAAATAGAACAGGAACAGGTTCAAAGCCTTATCCGCAACCTTAAATCGAAAGACAGCGATATGCTGCTGATTGGTGAGGATATGCAGAAAATTGACTATAAGCTGGCCAATTGCTGTAACCCTATCCCCGGCGATGACGTGTTTGGCTTTGTTACCGTAAGCGATGGCATCAAAATTCACCGTACCAATTGCCCCAATGCTGCCAAACTGATGGCAAATTACGGCTATCGTATAGTAAAAGCACGGTGGACTAATCAACAGGAACTGGCATTTTTAACCGGACTCAGGATAACCGGTATTGACGAAGTTGGTCTCATTAACAAGCTGACCACGGTTATTTCAACTGATTTTAAGGTAAATATCCGCTCTATTACTGTTGATAGTGATAATGGAATTTTTGAAGGATCGATCATGGTATACGTTAATGATACCGATCACCTTGAAAACCTGATCAAGAAAATAAAACAGGTAAAAGGCGTTACAGGCGTAAACCGGTTTGACTCGGCTATTGAAAAAGTGTCGTGAGGAAGAGAATCAAGAGTCAAGAAAAAACACAGTGAAGCTAAAATCCTGATTCTTGACTCTTGTCTCTTGATTCTATTTTTTATTAATAACTTTGCCTGCTTAACAGACTATTATGCCCCAACCGGATACTATAGCATTGGTTAAAAAAATTTTTGAGGCCTACCTTGAAAATAAAAACCTGCGCAAAACGCCAGAGCGTTTTGCTATACTCGAAGAAATTTACTCTCGCTCAGATCACTTTGATGTGGAATCATTATACATCCACATGAAAAATAAAAAATACCGCGTTAGTCGTGCCACTGTTTACAACACGCTTGAGCTGCTGGTATCATGCGACCTGGTTACCAAGCACCAGTTTGGTAAAAACATGGCGCAGTTCGAAAAATCATACGGCTATAAGCAGCATGACCACATCATTTGCATTGACTGTGGCAAGGTAGTTGAGTTTTGCGATCCACGCATACAACAGATCCAGAGCATGATGGGCGATTTGTTAAAATTCGAGATCAAACACCACTCTTTAAATCTTTATGGTAACTGCGAGAAATTAAGAGCAGGTTTTTGTGACAGAAAAATATAACTTTGCCACCTTTCTTATTTAAGTATTGAATTTACAATAACATAAATGGCTGTTGACGTATTATTAGGCCTCCAATGGGGCGATGAAGGTAAAGGAAAAATTGTTGATGTACTTAGCGCAGGTTATGACCTGATTGCACGTTTCCAGGGCGGCCCTAATGCCGGGCACACTTTGGAGTTCGACGGTAAAAAATTCGTTTTGAATACCATTCCTTCAGGTATATTTTTTGAGAATACCATGAACCTTATTGGTAATGGTGTAGTGATTGATCCTATCACCCTAAAAAAGGAAATAGATAAGCTGAAAGATGCAGGACATGATCTTTTAGCTAAAAAGAACCTGCTGATAGCAAAAAAGGCACATTTGATCCTGCCTACTCACCAACTACTGGATGCTGCATCTGAAAAGAAAATGGGCGAAGGTAAAATTGGTTCAACCTTAAAAGGTATCGGTCCAACTTATATGGATAAAACCGGCAGGAATGGTTTGCGTATCGGCGATATAACCCTTCCTGATTTTAAAGAGAGGTACCAGAAGCTTGTTGATAAACATACAGCTATGCTACAGGCTATGTATGGCGAGGTTGCAGATTTTTCTGAACGTGAGCAAGCGTTTTTTGAAGCTATTGAATTTATTAAAAAATTCCCGCTGGTTGATTCAGAACACCTGGTGAACGATTATATTAAAAAAGGTAAAAAGGTTTTGGCCGAGGGCGCACAGGGAGCCATGCTGGATATCGATTTTGGATCGTACCCGTTTGTAACTTCATCAAACACAACAGCAGCCGGCGCCTGTACAGGTTTAGGGATAGCACCACAGCAAATTGGTGATGTAATAGGCATCTTTAAAGCTTATTGTACCCGCGTTGGTGGCGGCCCCTTCCCTACCGAGCTGGAGGATGAAACAGGCGAAGAACTACGCCGTATCGGCCATGAATTTGGCGCTACTACAGGCAGGCCGCGCCGTACAGGCTGGATTGATCTGCCTGCATTAAAGTACGCTATTATGCTTAACGGTGTTACCCAACTGGTAATGACCAAGGCCGATGTATTAAGTGGTTTCGATAAGATCTACGCTTGTACGCATTATAACTATTTAGGCGAAAAAATAGACTACATGCCTTACGATATCTGCTCGGTGAGTCCTGAGCCAATTTTGAAAGAGATTGATGGCTGGAACGAGGATTTGACCGGTATCACCGAATTAAATGAAATTCCTGCGAAACTGCAATTATACATTGATTACCTGGAAGCAGAACTGGGCGTTCCGATAAAATACCTTTCAGTGGGACCAGACAGGGTACAGACTTTGGTATTGCACTAATATGTAACTTCCCGAAGTTTGTGTCCTCACAAACTTCAAAACAAATATTATTAAAGGTCGGTATAACCGGCCTTTTTTCATTTACTTGGTTATTTTTGCAGGGTGATAGTACAGGTAGATGATCTGCAAAATTTCAAGCGTAAAGCCCTGCACTGGGCATCATCATTCAATTCGGTGTGTTACCTCGATTCGAATGGTTTTGATGATCCTTACAGCAAATTTGATACCCTGATAGCCATTGGAGCCAAGGCAGATGTAACAGCCAATACCGGCAATGCATTTGAAGAGTTACAATCCTTCCGTGAAAGTAACCCGGAATGGCTTTGTGGCTTTTTGGGTTATGATCTGAAGAATGAGATTGAAAACCTAACATCCCAAAATCCGGATAGACTGCAATTTCCAGACCTGTACTTTTTTGCCCCCGAACATCTTATTGTAATTAAAGGGAATGAGGCAGAGATCATCAGCGACGAACCGCAACAGATTTTAAGAACAATAAATCAGCAGGAATTAACAGGTGCTGCAATCCAGCCACCTATAAGTTTACAAAGCAGGTTTAGCAAACAAGAATATGTTGATGCCGTAACAGGTATCCAGGAACATATTACCCGGGGCGATATTTATGTGACCAATTTTTGCCAGGAGTTTTATGCCGAGGATGTGAACATCAATCCACTGACTATATTTTTGCAATTAAACAACATCTCCCCTAACCCATTCTCTACCTTCTTTAAATGGAAGGACAATTACATATTAGGGGCCTCCCCCGAACGTTTTTTGGCTAAGCGTGGCAGTAAATTGATATCGCAGCCTATTAAAGGGACAGTTAAAAGAGAAACGGAGCTACAGGCCGATGAGCTGGCTAAACAGGAGCTACGCAATCACCCAAAAGAATTACAGGAAAACGTTATGATTGTAGACCTGGTACGCAACGATCTCACCAAATCAGCTAAACCAGGTACTGTAAAAACCGAAGACTTATTTGGCATTTATAGTTTCCGCCATGTGCATCAAATGATCTCGACCGTTGTATGCGAATTACAGGACGAATTATCGGCCATACAGGCCGTCAAAAACACTTTCCCCATGGGAAGCATGACTGGAGCACCCAAGATAAGTGCAATGCAACTGATGGAACAATACGAGCGCAGCAAGCGTGGCATTTACTCTGGTGCCGTAGGTTATTTTAGCGCCGACGATGATTTTGATTTTAATGTGGTAATAAGGTCGTTGCTGTATAATGCTGCTAACGGATACCTTTCTTTTCACGCCGGCAGCGCTATTACTTACCATGCCGATCCTGAGAAGGAGTATGAAGAATGTTTGTTGAAAGCAACGGCTGTTGTAGAGGTATTGGGAGGATAGATCCGTTCTAAAAAGCTTTGATTGTATATTAAGCGCATTTTCCGTATTTTTACTTTAGACTTTAGAATTTCAAAATCATGGCATTACAATATATTTCTGATAATTCTGGCAATCATACAGCAGTAGTTATTCCAATTGATGAATGGAATAACATTACTACCTTACACCAGGATCTGAAAAAACTGGAGAAAGATAGTAAACCAGTTCATAATCGTAAACCTTCTGATTTTATAGGTGTTTTATCCAAAGAAACAGCCCTGAAGATGTTAAAGGATATTGAGCAAAGCCGTGAAGAATGGGAAAGAAATTCTTAATCGACACAAATATTTTATTGGAATACCTCGGCAATCAACTTGCTACTGATGCCAAAAATTATGTAAACAAAATCATTGCAAATGATTTCAACATATCTGTAATAAACCGGATTGAAATATTAGGCCATCCCTCGGCAACCAATCAGCTATTAGATTTTTTAAATCTGGCTAATCAATATGAACTTACGCAAGAAATAGTAAATCAAACAATTGAGCTCCGCAAGATTAATAAAATAAAATTGCCCGATGCCGTTATTGCTGCTACTGCTTTAGTTTATCAACTCACCATCATAAGCAGAAACACCAAAGACTTTGATAGAATTAATGGCTTGAAAGTGATTGATCCACATAAGCTATAGGTTTTGAGAAAGATTACTTATTTACCACAATCTTATCTCCCATCCTCACCTTGATATCTGATCCTACGGCAAAAAAAGCAGAAACAGGTTCTTTCTCTAAGTATGGTTTAAACGCTTCACCATAAAGCCCGGTTATATCGGCGTCAAAAACATAATCTTTTACCTTTCCGGTTTGCCATGATATATGCTCCACCTGGTACTCCATGGTACTAATGGTTGTGAGCTTGTTGTACCCCCAATAATGCTCAAAAATAAACTCTTCGGCGCTGCCAGGTTTAATATCAAGCAATTCATTACTGGCAGTAGCACCCAGTTTGTTCCATTTACCATTAAACTTCCACTCGTATAAAAACTGCGTATGGTTATCTTCAGTTTGCGTTATAGAACTGCGCATCGGCATGGCGCTGTAATGTTCTTTGTATAAATTATTGGCTATAACTGCTATTATTGGCTTAGGCACAATTTCACTTACAAAAACAGCTCCGCGCTTCCATTCTGTCCCGTCAAAATACCTTACGTAAAAGCGCAGGTTTACTTCTTCGAAGTTTACATGCCCGGGCCATTTAACGCCGAGTACCTCGGTATCCAGAAACATAAACCCAACCATACTTACCAGGGCCTTTCCCCGCCACAGATCAAATTCTGTTCCGGGCGGTAAATACGTATCCAATACTTTGGCATCAACTTCGTAATTAAGCATTACAAGGTTTTTCCACTGCGCTTTTAAAAACCGGGGTTTTGCCATGGGGCGAACGGTTGAATAGTCAACGAAAAATTAATTGCAAAATAGCAGAAACCACTCCCTATTCACCCCTCACTAATTTATTTTTTATAATACTTCATAGCCTCGGGTATAAGGTTTTGAATATTGGCAATACGGGTAGCATCGGCAGGGTGAGTACTTAAAAGCTCAGGAGGAGCCTCTCCTTTACTCTGTGCAGCCATGCGTTGCCAGAAAGCTATTGCAGCATGAGGATCATAACCGGCCATGGCCATAAAAGTTAACCCCAGGCGATCGGCTTCTGATTCCTGGTTACGTGAATACTTTAACAATACCAGTTGGCCGCCTACACCATAAAGTTGCCCTATAATGGCTTGTGTAGCACTCGATTTATTGTTTGTAGCAGCGCCAACTGCCGCACCGCCAAGCTGCGCGGCCTGTTGCTGTGAAATTCTTTCGGCGGCATGCCTGGCAATGGCGTGGCCAATTTCGTGCCCCATAACAACTGCCAGGTAGGCATCGGTATTGGCTACGGGTAACAGACCGCTGTAAACAGCTACCTTACCGCCGGGCATACACCAGGCATTAACCTCGTTGCTTTGTATCAGGTTAAATTCCCATTGAAAACTGTACTGGTCGCCATAACCATTGTCCTTTAAGTAACGCTCAATAGCCACGGCCAGGTTGTTACCAATTCGCTTAATACGTTGTGCATCGGTACCACTTGATACAACTTTGGTTTTAGGATCGGACAAGAGTTGTTTATAGCTGGCAGCGGCAGATTGATTTACTTCGGCATCGCCAACCAAACTTAATTGCCGGCGACCAGTTAATGGTACAGTTGAACAAGAGAACAGGGCAATGATCATAATCATTGCCAATGCAGGTTTAAAATTTTTCATGATGATCAGGCAGCTTTTTTCTTTAAAAAATTCACTTTCGATTCGGTCCCCTTTAGTAAGCGTTCGATATTTTTTTGATGGGTTACCAGTATTAGCATGCATATACACATGCCATAAATTACAACCGACCGAATGGATGTAGGGAAAATAAATGACACCCCTATCGGGTATGTAAACGCTGCTGCAATTGAGCTAAGCGATACATACTTTGTAATTAAAAGCACCACCACAAATACCAGCACACATAATAAAGCGGCATGCAAATGAATAGCTAAAATCATTCCAAAAAGCGTGGCAACGCCCTTACCGCCCCTGAAACCGGCAAATACCGGAAACAAATGCCCCATAACAGCAGCTACCCCTAAGGCCAATGCATAGTTCATATATGATGACGAATTGTAGGCTCCTGTGGTAGAAACACCTATAAAGAAGGCAAGGTTGGTAGCTGTCCACCCTTTTAAAATATCAAGAAGCATTACGGGGATACCTGCTTGTTTACCCAGTACCCTGAAAGTGTTTGTAGCCCCGGCATTACCACTGCCATATTCCCTTACGTCGATATCGTAAAATGCCAGCCCTATCCAAACAGCAGTTGGTATGGACCCGCAGAGATAGGCCAGAATGAGCGCCGAAACGGAGTATACGTTGATCATTTCCCTGCAATATTACAAAATTGATGTCGTACTAAAGCTTTAATCATAATTTGAACGCCACGCGTTAACTCCAAATTTTAATAACTAAACCTTAAGTTAAACCCTAAAAACAAGGTTACAGAATAAATTTACTTTACAGCCTTTAAACTAAGATCAAGGCTTTTTACCGAATGCGTTAGCGCACCAACAGATATATAATCAACCCCACAATCAGCATACTCTCGTATATTATCAATAGTGATACCGCCGGATGCCTCGGTTATAAACCGTCCGTTAACGATATTAACCGCCTGCCTCAGTTCGGCAAAGTTAAAGTTGTCTAACAAGATACGATTTATGTTGCCTGTTTGCAAAACCTGTTCTAATTCTTCCAGGTTTCGTACCTCAATTTCAATGGCCAGTTTTTTATTGTTATCTATAAGATATTGATTAGCACTTTCAATGGCCTGCCTTATGCCGCCGGCATAATCAACATGATTATCCTTTATCAATATCATATCATATAAGCCAAAACGATGATTAGTGCCTCCGCCTATTTTTACCGCCCATTTTTCGAGGTATCTTAAACCCGGGGTTGTTTTACGGGTATCTAAAACTTTTGCATTGGTGTCTTTCAGCAGATCAACAATTTCACGGGTTTTTGTAGCAATTCCCGACATTCGCTGCATACAATTCAATACCAGGCGCTCGGCCTTTAAAATGCTTTGCACATCTCCCTCAACCTCAAAAGCTACATCTTTATGCTTTACCGTGGCGCCATCCTGCAAAAACACGGTGAGTTTAAGTCCGGCATCAATTACTTTAAAAATTTCAGCAGCGAGCTCAACACCCGCCAAAATACCTTCGTCCTTTACCAAAAGCTTTGCCTTACCCATGGTACCGGCAGGAATTGTTGATAGCGAAGTATGATCGCCATCGCCCACATCTTCCTTTAAAGCATTAATTATAAATTGATCTACAAGTTCCTTATCCAAGCCTGTTATTTTAAGCCCCAAAAGTAATGATTTTTTTGATGTGCAGATGGGGGGCAGATGTGCAGGTATGCAGATTTTTTTGGTTGAATATTTTTGGGTGAACCGGAATTTGTTGGATTAAAAGGCTGACGGGGATATCATCTGCACATTTGAAAACTGCATGCCTGCACATCTATCTTTTATCTTTTCATCTGCAAATCTGAAATTTGCAGATCTGCACATCTACCTTTTCATCTGCACATCTATCCTTTCATATGCAAATCTGAAATATGCACATCTGAAATCTGCATATCTGCACATCTACTTCACTTTCTCATCCTCAATCCTAAATTCAATAATGCTCATGGTACCGCCCTCCTCTTTAAGGGTAAAGGCTATACGGTATTCCTGCTTATCGGCGGTGGTTAAAATATAAACTCCAAGATGAAAGCTGGCCCTTGAATTTATTTTGTGCAGTAATTTGATACTTTGAGGTTTATTTTTGGCGAAAAACCTATCGAGTAATTGCACAGCCTGCCCTCTTGAATATGTATTCTCATCATCCATGATGTTCATATCAACGCTGGCTGCAAATAATTTGGCCAATTCTTTTGTATTACCCTGCTTTACAAGGTTAGCTACATTATCCAGCGGATCGGCCAAAACCATATTCGGGATTAAAAGCAAAAACATTAACGATGATATGTAAAATAACTTCATACAATAGATACGTTATAAAACAACTTTATGTTACATTTTGCAAAAACAGGCGGGTCAAATACCTTATTAGGCGATGTTAACATATAAACTGTTTTTACTTTAAATTATTACCTTAATAATCACCCCCGTATAAGTATAAATCTAAATTCAAAATTTATACCCATAAGTTGAACGTTGCATTTATATTTGCAATGTGGAAAATAAAAAAAAACTCGCATTAATTATCCTCGATGGCTGGGGTTATGGCCGTAATGATCAATCGAACGCTATTTTGGCTGCCAACACTCCATTTGTTGATTCAATGCTGCAAAAATACCCAAATTCTAAACTGGAAGCATCCGGAACTGCTGTAGGTTTACCTGCCGGCCAAATGGGTAACTCAGAAGTCGGACACATGAATTTGGGGGCCGGCCGCGTGGTTTACCAGGAACTGGGCCGGATACATAAAGCTGTTGACGATAATGAACTGCCAACAATCCCGGTATTAAAAGATGCTTTTGAGTATGCAAAACAAAACAATAAAGATGTTCACTTTATTGGATTGGTATCAGACGGAGGTGTTCATTCGCACATCAGGCATGTAAAGGGCTTATGCGATGCAGCCAGGCAATTGGATGTAAATAATGTATTTATTCATGCTTTTTTAGATGGCCGTGATACCGACCCAAAATCCGGGTTAGGCTTCGTTACCGAATTGGAACGATATATAGAAGGCACATCTGCAAAAATAGCAACGGCCATTGGTCGTTATTACGCTATGGATCGTGATAACCGCTGGGAACGTGTTAAACTGGCTTATGACCTTATGGTTAAAGGCGAAGGTGAAGCCACTCAGCATATTACCGACCTGATCAAAAAATCATACGAAGCCGATGTTACCGACGAATTTATTAAGCCTATTGTAAGGGTAAATGCCGATGGCAAGCCGTTGGCTGTTATAAAAGACGGCGATGTAGTTATCTGTTTTAATTTCCGTACTGATAGAGGACGCGAGATTAGCGTTGCATTAACACAAAAATCTTTTCCTGAATATAACCTGCACCCTTTAAATGTACGTTACATCACAATGGTGCCATATGATGAAACATTTAAAAATGTACAGGTAGTTTTCAACAAAGAAGATTTGACGAAAACATTGGGCGAGATACTGCAAAATGCGGGCAAAACTCAAATTCGTATTGCTGAAACCGAAAAGTATCCGCACGTTACCTTCTTTTTTTCGGGCGGACGTGAGCGCGAATTTGTTAACGAAAAGCGCCTGTTAGTACCGTCGCCAAAGGTTGCTACTTATGATTTGCAGCCCGAAATGAGCGCGGCTGGAATCCGTGATGCTATCATCCCCGAATTGGAAAGCGGCTGGCCTGATTTTGTTTGCTTAAACTTTGCCAATACAGATATGGTTGGTCATACAGGTGTTTTCAGCGCGGTTGTAAAAGCCGCCGAAACCGCCGATAGCTGTACAAAAGCCGTTGTTGAGGCTGGCTTGGCAAATGGTTATTCTTTTATCATTATAGCCGACCATGGTAATGCCGATTATATGATCAATGAAGATGGCACGCCAAACACAGCACACACTACTAATTTGGTGCCCTGCATTGTGATAGATAAGGATGTTGCCCATGTAAAAGATGGCAAACTGGGCGATATTGCGCCAACCATTTTAAAAATACTGGGTGTAGTAATCCCTGCCGAAATGACCGGTAATGTATTGGTGTAAGCTAAAATCAATATACTTAGCTGCCCTCTTAGGCAGTACAATGCTATTATCCGGCTTGCAATCATGCAGGCCGGATAACACGCAATCAAACGGTAGCTTAAAGTATTTTGATGTAGCCGGGTATTTTAAAGCAGATACAGCGAGGCTCAGAAAGCTTAATCCTAAGGTTGATAAAACAGTAACACATAACGGTGTAACCGAAAATAAAACTGTACACATTCCAAATTGGGGCCAGGAACTTAACCTGTTCATCCAATCGGACATTAACCGGCCGGCCTGGAAAAACAGCTATAACATTTTAAATACTGATTCCCTGATCATTTACAGGGCAAAAACCCCCGATCTTAGAACAACCGAGATCATGATCAAAAAAAATAAAGATAAAGTGAAATGGGTAGTGATATTTAATCATACCAAAAACCTGCTTTACGAAACCAATGAAAAACTAAGCTATTTCCCCGATTCGGTTTACCAGATAGAAAAATCGCAGCGTGTTAAATTGATGGGGAAAAACCATTATAAGATAAAGGGATTTTTAAAAAAGTAGAATTACTCCTAAATTATTAATACTTTTTCCGAAAATCTTAATGTCTCGCTACAACTGCAGAAATAGCCTGGCCAAGTTTTTCCTTTGATTGATCTATCAGCACAGCAATATCGTTTCTCCCAGGGTTGTTATTCAATATTTTTTCAAGATCGGCAATAGATGCCTTCAGGGAATTAATGCCGCGGCTTCTGTCGTAAAAATGCGAGTTGGTTTGCAGTTTAAACAAACCATAATCGCGGTAAGCTATGCCCCTGTTTTGGTAGTATTTACTGTCGCTTGGGTCGCTATTGATAGATATGGCTTTCGTAAGGTCTACTATCGCTCCTAATAAATACAATTCCTTATCGGCGTCTTTTGTCTGGTTATCCTTACCCAAATAGCTTTTTGCCCTGGCTCTATAATAATAAGCGGTTGCATCAGCTGGTTTTATAGCAATTACGCGGGTATATGCAGTAATTGATTTTTTGTAGTTATCACTGTGATAGTATGAATAACCAAGCATCCACAAAGCATTGGCGTTAGTAGAATCGGTAATGCAGGCTTTTTCAAGGTGTGCTACTGCCGATCTGAAATCGCCATCCATCACGGCCTGTTGCCCCATTTTTACATAGGCATTTTGGGCCAATGTGGTTTCAATGGACGACAACAGCAGGAAGGGTAATATAACTGAAAGCCTCATCAACGGATCAATGGTAAACAGGATTGTATATCATTAACTAACTTTACTTCAAAATATTATGCCAAAATCTTCAATTGTTAAAAAAGATTTGCCGGCTTAAACATTGAGGAAGCGATACTATGACTTTTTTTCATCTTTAACAACAAAACCCAGGTTATTTAATAAATAGCTGATAAATTTACAATCAACACAAGATCAAAACATTACGAGCCCAAATTGATTGTTATTAATTAATACCATAACTTGGCACAGCTCTTGAAACATAGTGTTGCACAGGTTTTAACTATCATTTACCTGTATTTTACAAGCCCTAAAGTTTTATGGGCTGACAACATGACGTTATTTTCTACACAAAAAATATAATTAATGAGTTTTGACCCTTTTGATTTTAAAAACGCGTTACCGGTTATAAACGAAGATTCCGAGTTTTTCCCCCTTATGTCCACTGAGGATGAGGAGGAAATGAACAACGAACAGCTGCCCGATGTACTGGCGATACTGCCTTTGCGCAATACTGTGCTATTTCCCGGCGTAGTTATCCCGATAACAGTTGGCAGGGATAAATCAATTAAACTGATACGGGACGCCAATAAGGGCAACCGCATGATTGGGGTAGTTGCGCAACAGGATGTGGGGATTGAAGACCCCAATTTTAGCCAATTGAATAAAGTGGGTACCATTGCGCTCATCATTAAAATGCTGCAAATGCCCGATGGTAACACTACCGTTATACTACAAGGCAAAAAGCGTTTTGTATTAAAGGATGAAGTGCAATCCGACCCTTATATAAAAGCGACCGTTGAGCCTTTTAAAGAAACCAAACTAAAAGAGGATAAAGAATTTAAGGCTATGGTATCGTCCATAAAGGATATGGCCATGAATATTATCCAGCTATCGCCAAATATACCAAGTGAGGCAGGTATAGCTATCCGTAACATTGAAAGCACTTCGTTTTTGGTCAATTTTATATCATCAAATATGAATGCCGATATGGCGGCCAAACAGCGTTTACTGGAGGTTGCCAGCCTGCGCGAAAGAATAAACCTGTTATTGGAGCACTTAACGCTTGATTTGCAAATGCTGGAGCTTAAAAACCAGATCCAAAGCAAGGTACGTGTTGACCTGGATAAGCAGCAAAGAGATTATTTTTTAAATCAACAGCTAAAAACCATACAGGAAGAGTTGGGTGGCAACTCCCCCGATTTGGAAATTGACAGCCTGCGCCAGCGTGCAATTAAAAAGAAATGGGCAAAAGAGGTTAAAGATCATTTTTCAAAAGAACTTGAAAAACTGGCGCGTACCAACCCTGCCGCGGCAGATTATTCGGTGCAAATAAATTATCTTGAGTTATTACTTGAATTGCCATGGAACGAATTCACAAAAGATAACTTCGACCTTAAACGGGCTCAAAAAGTTTTAGATAAAGATCATTTTGGTTTAGATAAGGTTAAACAACGTATTATTGAATACCTGGCTGTGCTTAAATTAAAGCATAATATGAAAGCCCCTATCCTTTGCCTGGTAGGCCCTCCGGGAGTAGGTAAAACTTCGTTGGGTAAATCTATCGCAAAAGCATTAGGACGCAAATACGTACGTATGGCCCTGGGAGGCATCCGCGATGAGGCCGAGATAAGAGGTCACCGTAAAACTTATATTGGCGCAATGCCGGGCCGTATCATACAATCAGTTAAAAAAGCCGGAGCCGCCAACCCTGTGTTTATTTTAGATGAGATAGATAAAGTGGGTAATGATTTTCGTGGAGATCCGTCATCAGCTTTATTAGAAGTACTTGATCCTGAACAAAACAGCACATTTTATGATCATTATGTCGAGATGGATTTCGACCTATCCAACGTGATGTTTATCGCCACCGCAAACTCACTGAGCAGCATCCAGCCTGCTTTGTTAGACAGGATGGAAATCATCGAGGTGAACGGATATACGATTGAAGAAAAGATAGAAATAGCAAAGCAACACCTGGTACCAAAACAACGTGAGGCACACGGCTTAAAGCTGAAAGATGTGACCCTTAAAAACGACATTTTGGAGAAGATCATCGTTGATTATACCCGCGAATCGGGTGTGCGTGCTTTGGAAAAGAAAATTGGTTCTGTTGTACGCGGCCTCGCAAAAAATATCGCATTAGAAGAACCCTACAACCCGGTGATAAATAAAAAAGAAGTAGAGAAAATACTGGGGGCGCCTATTTTCGACAAAGATCTGTACGAGGGCAATGATGTAGCAGGTGTTGTAACTGGCCTGGCCTGGACATCAGTTGGCGGCGACATCTTGTTCATCGAGGCAAGTTTAAGCCCTGGTAAAGGCCGCTTAACACTTACAGGAAGCCTTGGCGATGTAATGAAAGAATCTGTTACCATTGCGCTGGCATATTTAAGGGCTCATGCAGGCTACTTTAGCATCAACCCCAAACTGTTTGATCTATGGGATGTACACGTTCACGTACCAGCCGGCGCTACCCCTAAGGATGGCCCATCGGCAGGTATCACCATGCTTACAGCATTGGTTTCGGCGTTTACCCAGCGCAAAGTAAAACCCAACCTGGCCATGACCGGCGAAATTACACTACGCGGCAGGGTTTTAGCTGTAGGTGGCATTAAGGAAAAAATATTGGCGGCCAAACGTGCCAATATTAAGGAGGTAATCCTTTGTAAATCCAATCAGAAAGATATCCTCGAGATCAAAGAAGATTATATAACAGATCTTAACTTCCATTATGTAACCGATATGCGTGATGTTATTAAACTCGCCTTGTTGGATGAAGTGGTAAGCGAACCTCTTGATCTTACTATCAAAGAAGAGGAAACGAAAGCAGTTTTAAATTAAATAACAAAGGCACTAATCAGGGGCCTTTGTTATTTGCATAAAATATCAATCGGCCCTGACCTACCGTTCCCGGCAGGTATTTGGGGTGGCGTTCTACGGAGGTGTCAGAGGTATTGGGAGGGCGTTCCGAAGGGCTCGAAATGGGGTTGGCAGGATACACAAAAGAAAGCCTTTATAGTGCATCCAAAAGTGAGAAAACAGTCCTTTGAAACCTTTTGCGACCCATCAGCGTAATACAAGGTGAATTGTATATTAATTCAATACACCTAAAGAATGAAGAAAACTTTTACGCTAACTATCACTTTCTTATCTCTACTCCTATTATCGGGTTTTAACTCCTCAGCACAGATTGTGGAACCTAACATGCAGGACACAGTAAAAAAGGCACATCGCCCAGCTACAAATACCGCTACAGTTGATTCTGCCAGGGCGGATTCATCTGCCGAACAAAATGGCGAAAAAACTCAAAGTGTTTATTTTGAGGTAGGCGGTCCGGGCCTTGCGCTCACCGTTAATTATGATGCACGTTTTGGGCACAAACGCAATGGTTTTGGCTACCGGGTTGGGGCAGGCTATTTCGCATCGGGGGGTAATAGTGTATTTACTATTCCAATACAAGTAAACTACCTGGCAGGCAATGGCAGCAGCTTGCTGGAACTTGGTGGGGGCACCACCTTCTTAAACTCTTACGGAGACAACAAAGGCAAAACTTTTATTTTTGACAGGGTTACCGGCTTTATTGGCACTGCCACAATAGGTTACCGATACCAGCCCACAGCCGGAGGCATTAACTTAAGAATAGGCTTTGTGCCGATATTTTATGATGAAGGCATTATTGCTGCAGGCGGTATAAGCGTAGGCTACACTTTTAAATAATTCATACAAACCTTATCCTATAAAAGGGTTCCGGGCGGATAAACGCACCCGGAAACCCTTTAATTTTATATGGTTGATGACAGCGATTCATAATTCAATTTTTTTATATTAGTCGCTGATATATTTTATACCTAAATGTTAAATAAGCTATTTATAACGCTGGTATGCCTGTTGGGCAGTATTGGTTTATTTGCCCAAACACGCGGCCACGAATTTGGGATCCAATCAGACAACGACTCGTATTTGGGACAAGGATCTGACAGGTATTACACAAATGGAATTTTTTTTTACTACCGTAAGGCTTTAAAAACAGGTGAAGGAAACAATCTCCGAAATAAAGTTTTAGGGATAGAACTGGGACAAAAAATGTTCAACCCGCAATCGGGTTATGTACGTGACGCTGCTGACGTTGACAGGCCCTTTGCCGCGTATACTTATTTAGGCACAACCCTTAATTTGTTGTATAAAAACGAAAGTACCCTTAAGTTGGGCGCACAGCTTGGCTTAGTTGGYCCCGCAGCGGGTGGCGAACCCGTTCAAAAGCTTATCCACGATACGTTTGGTTTTTACACCTTAAACGGCTGGCAATACCAGGTAAAAAATGATGTTGAACTAAATCTATCTGCCGAATATAACAGGCTTCTGACCCGCGCATCATGGGTTGATTTAAGCCTTACCAGCTATGCCAATTTAGGAACAGGCTTTACAGGTGTTGGGGCCGGACCATTAATACGCATAGGTAACTTCAACCAGCTATTTAATTCGGTGAGTACTCAAAGCACAGTGTCGGCGGTTGAACAAACGGGTTTATTGCATAAGCATGAATTATTTTTTTACTATAAGCCTCAATTAAATGGGGTTGTTTATGATGCTACTATACAGGGGGGTTTGTTTAACAGCAAAGACCCAAATAGCCTGGAGATAACACAAACCAAAAAGCCTTTTGTATTTAGCCAACAATTGGGTGTGGCTTTTACAACCAGCCGTTTTACATTTGATGTGGCAGCTATTTTTCACACCCGCGAGGTTAAAACAATGCTTCGCTCCCATCAGTGGGGAGCTATAACGGGCGCTTACAGGTTTAAATGATAGATTTCAAACGCGCAGATGATTTTTAAACGGGGAATTCAGATTAACAGAATCTATGTATGCCTCTAAAATTAAAATTCCGCAGGCTTGGTAAATCTGCTTCGTTTCTGTTCAACCAATAATCTGCAGATCTGAAATTAGAAGTTTGCACATCTAAAAGCACATCTGCACATCATTAATCATCAAGATTGGTCCGCCGGTTTTCCTTTTTTGCAGATTGCTTCTTTTTGCTTTCTAAACGGGCGGCTTTAATTGCTTTACTGATTTTGGTAGGTTTTCGTACCTTTTGTACTTGTAAAGCTCTCCCTAAAAGCGTTATCAGCCTTTCAATTGCTTTTTCTTTATTGAGGTACTGGCTGCGCTCTTCGTCGCAAATTACCTGAACAAAACCTTCCTTGTTGAGGCGGTTATGCAACTTGCTGGCAAGTAATAATTTTTCATCATCAGTAAATAGTTCAGAACCCGCCACATCAAACAAAAGTTCCACCTTACTTGATACCTTATTTACATTTTGGCCTCCCTTTCCACCGCTTCTTGATGTTTTATAGGTTATAACTTTTTGCAGATCGGCTTTAGTCAGATTCATTTTCCAAAAGTAGTGTTTTTGGTGAATGCTTAGGTAGCGAATTGAATTATGCTTATGCGACTTAGTCAACCAATCACTTAATCAACTTAATCAACCAATCAACAACAATAATTTGTATTTTAGTAGCTCTTATGAACAACAATATAGTAGTAGCAATTGATGGTTATTCATCTTGCGGCAAAAGCACTTTGGCAAAAGCTTTAGCAAAAAAGCTCCATTTTATTTATGTGGATAGCGGCGCAATGTACCGTGCTGTGGCCCTATACTTTTTACGCAATAATATTGATCTGCAAAATCACGATCAAATTGCAGAAGCGTTAAAAAACATCCACCTTAACTTTCATTCACGCGATTACCAAACCCACATTACTCTTAATGATGAAGAAGTATCTGACGAGATCCGCCAGATGCATGTAGCCGACAAAGTAAGCACTATAGCAGCCATACACGAGGTACGTGTTGCAATGGTTAAACAGCAGCAGCGTTTGGGTAAATCAAAAAACATTGTTATGGATGGCCGGGACATCGGTACGGTTGTATTCCCAAATGCACAGGTAAAACTTTTTATGACCGCCGATCCTAAAATACGGGCAGAGAGACGTTATAAGGAACTACTTCCCCAAAACCCGAACATAACTTTAGAAGAGGTATTTGATAACCTTGCCCACAGGGATTACCAGGATACCACACGAAAGGAAAGCCCCCTGATACGGGCCGAAGATGCTGTTATTTTAGACAATACCGACCTTAGCCCTTCCGAGCAATTACTTTTTGCCCTAAGCCATATTGAGCCTTTTATGGCCGATTAAAGTCAAAATTAATTGAAACGGGATTTTGAGCCTGAATCAAAGGTTCCGTACAGATCTATCTTATTTTGCTAATTGGGGTTCAGGCCATCTTTACTGTATTTACTCCAAACCGGTTTAAAAAGTCGACCCCTTCATCACTGTCGAGGCCTTTGAATTCGGCGTATGACTTATCAAAATAAACTTGTGTTATACCTGCCGAAAAGATAAGCCTTGCACAAGCTATACATGGCGATAGTGTGGTATATAAAGTGGCGCCTTCAAGCCTGGCCCCATTTTTTACCGCGTATAGTATGGCATTTTCTTCTGCATGCAAGGCAAGTGAACAACTCCCCTTTGAATCACGTGCGCAACCCCTCTCCGGCCATTCTTCATCGCAGTTATGTGTACCTGCCGGCGGCCCGTTATAGCCTATAGATATAATACGGGTGTCCCGAGTTAAAACAGCCCCTACATGGGCTTTAACGCAGTGAGAGCGCTTAGCCAGGTCGGTTGCCAGGTTCATGAAAATTGAATTAAAACTTGGTTTCATAATATAATGTCATTAGGTCATTAAAAGTCATTGGGTCATTACTTCATTTTTTAAATGACTTAATGACCCAATAACCTAATGAGAAAAAAATATTTAGTGTCCTGCTGCCAGTTCAACGTGGTCAAGGTCGATACCCTGGCTGCGCAGTTCGCGGCTTACTTTCCATGCAAAATAGGCAAGATATGCAAAGCCCAACACCGGTACGATATAGGAGAAGTGAATACCACTCATACCAGCTATAACATTGTTACTGCCGTCGGCAACTTTACCCTGTAATGGAGGTATGATAGATCCACCAAGGATCATCATAATTAAGAAAGCTGAACCCTGGCTGGTATATTTTCCCAAACCGGTAATAGATAAAGAGAAAATTGACGGCCACATAATAGAGCAGCATAAGCCTCCACTGATAAAAGAAAATGTAGCAACTTTACCCGTGGTTGCAAGTCCTGTTAACATAAAGGCAACACCCAATAAGCCTAAAACAGCTAATGTGCGGGTAGGTTTTTGCTGCCCTATAAAGAATGCTACAATAAGGATACCAACGCATGCGGCATACCCGTAAAGGTTGCTCACATTTACACCAGTAGCAGCGTTTACCAGTAATACGATACCAAAGGCCACAAATGGCACAAGGATATACAATATATATTTAACGGTTTTTGAAAGATTAAATGCGCCTATTGCGCCTGCAAAACGGCCAATCATTAAACTACCCCAATACAAAGAAATGTATGGCGCAATATCTGATTCATTATAGGAACCAAATTCCGGAGTTTTTAATAAAGAGCCCATATTACTTTGAATAGTTACCTCAGTACCTACATAAGTAAATATGGCCAGCATACCTAAAATCAGCTGAGGGTACTGCATGGCCCCCCAGCCTTCCTTGCTTTTTTTGGCGGCAAATATGGTACCTATCAACGTAAGTACTATAATTGCCAGGGATGCATAAACAAAGTACTGACTTTTTACGATATCAACTATTTTGTTTGCATCCGAAGATAACAACTTGTTAAGATAAGCGCTCAACGGGTCTGCAGCCAGGATTAGCAGGAACGCCAAAAACATAATTAAAAGCGGGGTATTCGCTTTACTACTCGACTCTATTTTCTCGTCGCTGGTAACCTTTGGTAAATTAGAGAACCAGAAGAATATAGCAACTGCAATAAATAAACCAGCAAGCATGTAATAAAGGTTGTTTACTGATGATATCTGAACATCTTTTGCGTCTATTTTAGCTGAAGCCGAACCGAATAAAATAATCCCCACAACTACCGGCCCTAACAAACCACCGATATTATTGATGCTACCGGCAAAATTCAAACGATTTGAACCAGTCTCTGGCGGACCTAAAGCAACCACGAAAGGATTTGCCGCTGTTTGTTGAAGTGAAAAGCCTATAGCTATTATAAAAAATACTGTTAATATTAAACCAAATGAACCCGATGCTATTGCAGGGATCATACCAATAGCGCCAATTGCCGAAACTATTAGGCCTAATATGATACCATTTTTATAACCCATTTTATTCATGATATCAACCTTGCTGATAGACGAAGCAAAATACAGGATCAATGAACCTATGAAATAACCACCATAGAATGTAAAATCAATCAGCTGGGATTCAAATTGAGTTAGATGAAAATGTCCTTTACAAAAAGGTATAAATACGCCGTTTGAAGCGGCTAAAAAGCCCCAGAAGAAAAATACAGTGATTAGCGTATAAAGTGCCGAGCTGTAACTTTTAGCATTTTTTTGTTCCATTTTTAAATTAGGTTATACAGAGTTATTTTTTCAGTCAATAAACATAAATCAAATTTTGTAAAACTGGCTATATTATTTTTAATTAAATAAATCACAATTTTAAGTTTCGTTGTTTAAGAGATAAAATTGCATATTCGCAGTGTTCAAAAATGAACACTGCCTAAATTAATGATAGAAGCCATTATTTCGGGAATTGGGTTTGGATTAGTGTTGACGTTTATTACTGGCCCGGTCTTTTTTGCTCTTATAAAAACCAGCATTGAAAAAGGTTTTCATGCCGGTGTTGCCCTTGCCCTTGGTGTAGTATGCAGCGATGTGGTTTTTGTAGGCGGTATATTATTTGGTTCTCAATATGTCGACATATCTGAGCACACCAAAACTATAGCCGGGATAGTTGGAGCCATTATTCTTTTTACCGTAGGTGTGTATTATATGTTTAAAAAAGCCGAAATCAATTACGGCAACAAAGTACCATCTGGAATTGATAAAGCAGGCTACTTTTTCAAGGGATTCCTGATGTGTATCTTCAATCCCACTCTTTTAATCCACTGGACAGTTGTGATAGGTGCAGCCAGCACTACTTTCCACGTTGGTGCACCTCACCGTTCCGTCAATATAGCAATAATGTTTTTAACCATCCTTATTGTACAGTTTGGAATGGATACCATCAAGGCCTTTTATGCCAATAAACTTCGGGATAAAATTTCTGTTAAGCTGGTACACCGTCTTAACGAGTTAGCAGGTGTCGCTCTTATTATTGCATCATTGGTATTGATAGATAAACTGGTTACACACTTTGTATTTGCTGCTCCTGCGGCATCGTAACCCCCAGCCTGCTAAAGGGGAGCTCTTTGATCAACTATAACGAAAAAGTATTCTGCAATACCTACCGGTAATTTCTTTTTCTCACAACCACAGATGCAACTTATTGAACACAAAAAAGGCGACAAGTATAACTCATCGCCCTGATATTTTTCATTCCGGTTAAGGAGCCATTACATATAGGCTCTTTGATTCTTTCCTTCCATCCAGTTAACAAAGGCCCGGTTAACTACTTTATTACCACCCGGGGTTGGGTAATCACCACTGAAATACCAGTCGCCGGTATGATCGGGGCAGGCAATATGCAGGTTATCTAAAGTTTGATAAATCACTTCAACCTTACATTTTATTTCTTTAGGAGTGATGATCTGTGCTATGCGGTCTGATACCTGCTGATCGGTAAACAGTTCATATATCGCTTTTACATGGTTCTGCACCTTCTCTTTCGGCAGTTTAATACTATCCTTACATTTCTGGTAAACATCAAGAATAATATCTTCCCTGTCCATTTCTTTTAACAGACTGATGGCCGCTTCAAAAGCAACAAATTCACCCATCCGCGACATATCGATACCATAACAATCCGGGTACCGGATCTGTGGTGCCGATGATACAACAACAACCTTTGTAGGCCCAAGCCTGTCCAGGATCTTGAGGATGCTTTGTTTAAGTGTAGTACCACGTACAATGGAATCATCAAGTACAACCAGTGTATCAGTGCCTTTTTTAATCAAGCCATAAGTGGTATCATAAACGTGGGCAACCATCTCGCTGCGGTCGGCATCCTGGGTGATAAAGGTACGCAGTTTTACATCCTTAATGGCTATCTTCTCAACCCTTGGAGCCATCTGCAATACCTCTGTCAACTCCTCTTCACTTATCTTATCCTCCCTGTTGAGTAACCTATCGCGCTGGTATTTTTTAACGTACTTGTGAACCCCCTCAACCATGCCATAAAAGGCGACTTCGGCAGTATTGGGAATATATGAAAATACGGTGTTTTTAATATCATGATCAACCGCGTTCAATATCTGCGGGCATAGTAGCCTGCCTAATTGTTTACGCTCACGGTAAATGGCCGAATCRCTGCCGCGTGAAAAGTAGATCCGCTCAAATGAACAGGCTTTCTTTTCCTTTGGCTCGCTAAACATATCCTCGGTTATCTTACCATTCTTTTTAACAATAAGCGCATGACCGGGTCTTATCTCCCTGATTTCTTCAATAGGAACATTAAATGCTGTTTGAATAGCAGGGCGCTCAGAAGCGGCAACAACTATCTCATCATTGTAATAGTAAAACGCCGGCCTTATACCAACCGGGTCGCGCATTACAAAGGCATCACCATGACCCAATATCCCGGCAATGGTATAACCACCATCCCAGTTTTTGGCCGATTTGGTTAAAATTTTGGCTACATCCATATCGTTGGCTATCAGCTTACTAATCTCAACGTTATCGTTCAGTCCTTCGCGTTTATATTGATCAAACAAGCCCTGGTTTTCGGTATCAATAAAGTGGCCCATTTTTTCGAGCACTGTAATGGTATCCGCCTGCTCCTTGGGGTGCTGACCCAGGTCATACAATTGCTGCAATAACTCATCAACATTGGTCATGTTGAAGTTACCTGCAATAACCAAATTCCTGGTTTGCCAGTTGTTTTGCCTCAAAAACGGGTGACAGCTTTCAATACTGTTTTTACCATGGGTGCCATAACGCAGGTGCCCTAATAAAACTTCGCCGGTAAAGCTCACATGTTCTTTAAGCCAATCGGCATCAAGCATTTTTTCGGGGGTTTCTTTCTGAATATCCGCGAATTTCTTCTGAATATATTCAAAAATATCAGCGACAGCATTTGATGCCATTGAACGGTGACGACTGATGTACCGCTTGCCCGGAGCTATATCTAATTTAATGGTTGCAACACCCGCGCCATCCTGGCCCCGGTTATGTTGTTTCTCCATTAAAAGGTAAAGCTTGTTCAGGCCGTACAGCGCAGTTCCGTACTTTTTCTGATAATAAGACAGTGGCTTTAGTAAGCGGATAAACGCCACACCGCATTCATGTTTAATCTGATCGCTCATGATTTGGAATGAGGCTGCAAAGGTATCATTTTTAATGGATTCTTTGTAAAATCATTTGTCATTAAATAGTAGTTTAAACATGGGTTTGGTGTGCAGGTAAAAAAAATGTGCAGATATTGTCTGAACCGGAATTTACCGAATTAATGAATTAACAGAATGGCGCTTATAATTCTGCCCATTCCTAAATTCTTAAAATTCCGGTTCAGACAAATTCGGGTTCAGACAAAAAAGTCTGCACATCTGAAATCTACTTTGTAAACCCTACCATCTGGTGCAATTTTACCGGATCATAAACCTTACCACCTTTAATCACAACCGATACTTTACGAATCTCACTGATATTTTTTAATGGATCGCCATCTACAATAATTATATCTGCCTGTTTACCCGCATCTATGGAGCCGGTCATGTTATCTGTGTGCATTACCGTTGCAGGTATTATGGTGGCGGTTTTAATGGCTTCTGCAGGGGTAAGTCCGGCGGCTACATAAAGCTCCAGCTCGCGGTCAAGGCTATATCCGGGGAAACCCATATCGGTACCGGCAACAATAGGTACTCCGGCATCAAAAAGTTTTTTCACAAGCATCTGCATACCATTCACCAGCGGCTTATATTTTGCTGCCTGTGCCGGCTCCATTCCCATGTTTTTAAACAAAGCCTGTAACGGCAGGGGCAGATTATAAAATGCAGGCTCAAGTTGGGTAACATCATCTTTAACGTTCCTGAACGCCATTTCAAAAACCCCAATAGTTGGATCGATAATCACATGATGCTGTTTGATAAAGTTTATAGCAGCTATACTCACCGAATCATTTATATCAATTGAGCGGTCATCATTGCGCTTCATGATAGCATACACGTATTGCATATGATTTACCATGTTCATACCCGAATCAACTCCCTGCTGCAGCGTCATGCCATTTGGAATGTGGCCGGTAACTGTAAGACCTAAACGGTGCGCCTCGTTGCAGATGGCTTTTACAATAGCAGGCTTTACCGAACTGTAGATTTTTATTTGCTGAAAGCCATTCTGCTGGTAACGGTCAACCGCTTTAATGGCTTCTTCTTTGGTATCCGCCTGGATGATGCCTAAAGCATACTGGCCCTTACCATCAATAATACCTGCTTTTATAATATTAGGCCCAACACCTTTGCCGCCATCAATAGCTGCTTTTATGGCATTGATGTATCCAAACTCATTACCGCAATCGCGCACTGTGGTTACACCCGATGCAAGATAAGCCGGCCCCCATTCGGCCTGTTCAAAGTGCGAATGCATATCCCATAATCCCGGCAAAATTGTTTTACCCTGTGCGCTGATGATCTTAGCATTTGCAGGAATTTTAACAGTGCCGGCTTTGCCTGTACTTTTAATGAGGCCATTCTCAATTAAAACTACAGCGTCTGTTATACTGGCGCCGGTTTTTACATCTACCAACGTACCACCTGTAATGGCAATCAGCTTATCAACCGCACCAGATGGCGCTGCGGCCTTGGCAAATATCTGCATGCCATATACAGCTGCCCTGCTGATGAGTTGGGGTAACAATTCTTCATATTGCGCACGCATCATTTCCAGCTTATCACCTTCGGCATCGTTCGTGATAAGGCAAATGAGGTTATTTTTACTATCTGTCCAAACCAATTCGTTACCCCAAACCAATCCGCTTATCATAAAGCGATCTAACTTTAAGGGTTTATCTTTAAAAACCAGTTCATCAACACCGTCTTTTATAATTTGCACCGACCCAAAGGGCAGCGTGTTAATCCTTTCGGGCTGCTTATGCTTTTTCCAATACTGAACTAATGCCTGCTGTACAGTACCCGGCGAATACCCGGCAACCGGGAAGCTTAAAGGCAATAGCTTTTGCGTATATGATGAATCATTAACCCTGATAGCTACCTCATTACCTTTGATTGTAACTTTATCATCAACTTTTGAAAACCGGGAGGTGCTGCCTTTAATGGTGAGTTCCAACGGATCAGCGGCCGGGTTTACTTTTAATTCCGCTTTCAACGGCACCGGCGAACCCCGGTCAACAAACTTAAAATCGATGGTATAATGAACCGCGTCTTTATATTTGCGCACCGTGTAGGTTTCTTTACCTATGTGCTGCTCAAACTTATGTAAAAAGAAAGTACCGCTATCGGCAGGTAAATCAGTTTGTGCGTTGGCAACTATGCAAATTGTGGAAAAGCACAGGGATAATAGATATTTTTTCATAAGGTATTTGATAAGATGAAGGTATGGAAAATGTCTGAATTTTTTCTGAACCCGAATTCACCGAATTGAGGGAATTTGCCGAATTACTTTTAAAATTCTGTTAATTCTTAAATTCGATAAATTCCGGTTCAGACAATCACCCGCACATCTGAAATCTGCACATCTAATACTTTATATCCCTGAAAGTAATATTTATCCTCGGCCCATACTCCTTACCAATTTTGGGGACCTGGTGCAGCCAATGATGCTGGGTTTGGCCTTGCATAATTAACAGGCTGCCATTATTCAATGCTATTGATACTTTGGCGCTCTTTTGCTCTTTATGTTTAAACTGGAAGGCACGCGTTGCCCCAAATGAAACAGAAGCGATAACCGGGTTACCGCTCAGTTCTGTTTCATCATCGCTGTGCCAGCCCATGCTATCGCCGCCATGGCGATAATAATTGAGCAGGGCAGCGTTAAACTGTTTGCCGCACTGCTGTTCGGCAGCCTCCTTTATCTTTATTAGCAAAGGCGTAAAGGGGATGGGAGTATTTACCACTCCCGAGTAAGTGTAGGTTTGATCGCCATCGGCATACCAGGAAGTGAGCCGCGGAAAATTCACCATTTTACCGTAGATCTTCATTTTATCCTGTTTCCAGAGGATAGTATGTTTCAGCTGCTCAAATATCTCGTAAACTCCTTCCTCTTCAAAAAAATTAGGATACAGGTAAACCTCACCATCAAAAGGTAATATATTTTGATGGGCCGTATTAAACATACCTAACTGGTTATCTACAAAAAGATCCATTTAAAAAGAGTCAAGATATAAGAGCCGGGAAACAAGACAAACGAAAAATTGACATGCTTCTTGTTTCCATTTAAAAAATTAGACAAAATAAAATGAAAACCGTTTAACCGCATAGCAAAAAACCCAGCACATTTTTCTGTATTATTCCATCCCAACGTCTTTTGTCCTTGCTCTTTCTATCCTTGCTCCTTGTTCTTTCTATCCTTGCTCCTTACTCCATTCGTCTTTACTCCAAAAAAAAATCCGGCTTTTCAGCCGGACTTTCAGGTTTATTGATTTGGTATGAAATTCGATAATTAAAGTTTTTCGCCATGCTGGCTGATATCCAGTCCAAGCTCTTCATCCTCTGCCGATACCCTTAAAGGCGATATCATATCTGTTATTCTTAACAATAACAATGAGCCGAAGAACGAAAATATTGACACCCCGATAAGTGCGATAAGCTGCACCAAAAACAGGTGCGTTTCGCCAAAAAACAAGCCGTTACCTGTACTATTAGCTGCATTTACGTGCTGATTGGCAAATACCCCTGTAAGCAGCATACCCACCATACCACCTACCCCATGGCAAGGGAACACATCGAGGGTATCATCAATGGTAGTGCGCGTGCGCCACTCCACAACCAGGTTGCTCACCACGGCCGATATGATACCAATAGCCAGCGAATGCGGTACAGTTACATAACCTGCAGCCGGAGTAATAGCCACTAAACCTACCACGGCACCAATACAGGTACCCATAGCAGATGGCTTACGGCCACGCAGCATATCAAAAAATATCCAGGTGATACCACCGGCAGCCGAAGCCGTTGTGCTGGTTGCCAGTGCAGTTACCGCCAAAGCATTGGCACCAAAGGCCGAACCGGCATTAAACCCAAACCAACCAAACCATAAAAGCCCCGTACCTATCATCACGTAAGTGATACGGGCCGGTGAATGATTGGCTTCGTTACGACGTTTTAAGTATAAGGCGGAGGCCAAAGCAGCCCAACCGGCCGACATGTGCACTACCGTTCCACCGGCAAAATCAAGTACGCCCAATTTGGCCAAAATGCCATCGGGATGCCAGGTACAATGCGCCAGCGGCGAAAATATGAAGATGGAGAACAGTACAAGAAAAATAATGTAAGAGTTAAAACGGATCCGCTCGGCAAAAGCGCCGGTAATAAGCGCCGGGGTTATTATCGCAAATTTTAATTGGTACATGGCAAATAGTAGTAAAGGTATAGTTGGGGCCGCCTTCCACGTAGCATTACCCAGCATTCCCTTCATCATAAAATAGGTGGCGGGGTTACCAATAAAACCATGGAAACTTTCGCCAAAGGCTAAACTAAACCCAAATATGCCCCAAAAAACAGTAATAATAACCATGCAAACAATACTTTGCAACATGGTTGAGATCACGTTTTTTTTATTAACCATACCACCGTAAAAAAACGCAAGGCCGGGAGTCATGATCAAAACAAGAGCTGTCGACATCAGCATCCATGCAATATCACCGGTATTAAAATGAGGATCCCCGGAATTCTTAAACTCAACAGATGGAAAAATAAATGTCAGCGTTAGAATTGTAAGTATAATTAAGAAAGGAATATACCGCTTCATGTGAGAATATAGAACTGATTTTAAAACGGCCTGAAATTAATACTTTTCCGGTAATAAATCTACAATTTGGCCAGTTTTTTATTAAATAGGTAATAAAAAAACAGCATTATAGGTATTTAAGTACAAAATCAGGAAAAATCCCTAACAAAATCAATATAAAACTTACAACTACGGCCAAAATCAACAAATTATAGGATTTTTTGTAGATAATCTCCTGATTTTCTGATCGTTTTAAAAACAAGTTTAGCGGTATTTTTATGTAGTAAAACAAGGAGACAACAGTAGTTAAAGCGCCGGTAGCCATCAGCAGCATCAGCCAGATACTATGGCTTTGCTGGTAAACACTATACACTGCCGAAAACACAAATATTTTACCTGTAAACCCCGCCGAAACAGGCAAACCCGTAAGGGATATGAGTATAATGGTGAAACAAACAGACGCGATAGGATATTTTAAACCAAGTCCTTTATAACCATCCAAGTCCTCCGCATCTGCAACATTACTAAAGTAAGTGGCCAGCGCCAACGCGCCAATATTTGCCAGCGCGTAAACCAGCAGGTAATAAGTTAATGCAGATAAGCCCTGCAAATTCAGGATCACTACGGCCATTAATGCAAAACCCGTATGCCCTATGCTCGAGTAGGCCAGCATACGTTTAACATTGCTTTGCATTACTGCCGCAAAATTACCGCCTATCATGCTGATAATACCCGCTATGGATAATATAATACCAGGATCAAAACCTGTTTCTTTACCCAAAACCATTACAGGCGCTAAAAAATTAACCAATAAGGCAAAGGCTGCTATTTTGGGCAGCGTTGACAGGTAGGCTGTAATAGGCGTAGGCGCCCCCTCGTATACATCAGGTACCCAAAAGTGAACGGGAACAAAAGAGAGTTTGAATCCTATGCCCACCAATACCAGCATAATGGCAAAGGATGAACTCAAAGGATTGACCTTTAAAAGTTCTGTAATGGTCGACTGAAAAACTATATCCAAAGAGCCGCTGAAACCATACAGTAACGAAATTCCATACAACATAATTGCCGAAGACGCTGCCCCAAACAACACATACTTTAACCCGGCCTCGGTACTGAAAGCATTCTCAGACCGATAGGCTACCATCAGGTATGATGCTATGGAAACCATTTCGATGGCAAGATAAATAGATAGCAGGTTTACTGCCATCACCATTAAATGCAGCCCTAATATAGAGGCAATGGCGATGGAATATAAATCAGACAATCCTTTTTGATGACTATTGAGCTTTTCATCCCAGGTAAAATACAACAGGATAATAAATGCCAGTATATCAATAAAAAGTTTAAACCACACACCGGTATGACTAAGCAACAGCATATTGCTAAATATAAAATGCTGCACGCCCAGTGTCATCGCCACTTGTTGCAAATCTTTAAACAGCACAAACAACAGCCCTGCGCAAGCCACTGCACGGCAAAGGCCGGTTGATCTTTTACCAAATAACAAATCGGTTATCATAACCACCAGGAACAGCAGGCCAAGATAAACCTCGGGCACAAAATAGGTTACGCTGCCAAAAACATCGTTTAACTGATCGGATATATGGGTTAGCAGATCGTGCATTATTTTGCTTGTAAAAATTGTATCAATGCAAGCACCGAATCATTGATCTTATCAAAAACCAATGATGGCATAATACCTAATACCAGGGCTATTAAAGCCAATGGCGCAAGGGTTAACTTTTCACGCAGGTTCAAGTCGGTAAGGGCCGTTTTCCAAACGCTGCCGCCTTTTAATGATTCCTGGCCAAAGAACATGCGCTGCAATGTCCATAAAAAGTAGGCAGCACTTAAAAGTATCCCTAATGTACCGCAAACAGCCATCCAGTAAGGTAACAAACCGTTAACCGAATGCGATTTGAACACCCCGGCCAAAGTAAAAGCCTCGGCCACAAATGCCGAAAAACCCGGCAAACCCAGCGATGCAAAAAACGCGATCATTACAAAAGCGGTATATTTTGGCATCATAGTACCTAATCCACGGAAATGGTAAATATCCCTGTCATGAACCCGGTTGTAGATAACCCCAACCAGGAAGAACAGCATGGTTGATAAAAATCCGTGACTTACCATTTGCATTACCGCCCCGCTGATGCCTTCGGCAGTTTGGGAGGCGATGCCCAATAGTACAAAACCCATGTGAGATACCGACGAATAAGCTATCATTCGTTTCAGGTCGCGCTGGGCAAGAGCATTAAGGGCACCATATAAAATAGAGATCACCCCAAGTAAACCAAGCCAGAATGCATGCGTGGTGGCCACATCCGGGAAAATGCCGATACAAATACGGATGATACCGTAACCACCAATTTTTAGCAGGATCCCGGCCAGTATAATAGATACTGGTGTTGGTGCTTCCACGTGGGCATCGGGTAGCCAGGTATGCAATGGTACCACCGGCACTTTAATAGCAAATGCGACGAACAGCACCACAAAGCCAACTGTACGCGCAGGCATACCCAATATGGTTTGATGCCCGGCTATAGAGAATACTGATTGCGCGCTGTAATTGGCCGGGTTCATCATTTGCACCATGTTAAAGGTATGATTGCCCGTGGCGGGGTCGGTAACGGATAGATATAACCCAACCATCACCAGCAACATAAATACCGAACCAAACAGCGTATAAAGAAAAAACTTGATGGCCGCGTACTCCCTCCGCGCGCCGCCCCACATCCCGATAAGGAAATATAATGGCAAAAGCATTAGTTCATAAAACATGTAGAACAGGAAAAAATCCAGCGCGCAAAACACACCGATAACCGCCATATCCAACAATAAAAACAACAGGAAAAAACCTTTAAGGTTGCTTTTAATCTCCCATGAGGCCAAAGTTGCAATCACCAATACCAGCGAAGTCATAACCAGCAGCGTGATAGAGATCCCATCGATACCTACAAAATAATCTATCTGCATTTTACCCATGCTGCCCAGGTTTAGCGCTATCCAGGGTAGCTTTTGAACAAACTGAAACTGGTCTTCATGATTAATGCCGCCATAAGTTGCCCCCGTTTTAAAGTGCAGGTATATCCAAACGCTGATACCCAATTGTACCAGGGTAGCCAGCAGGGTAATATATTTAAAACTGCCCCGCATAGATGAAGGCAGCAGCATGATGATAAGGCCGAACAGTACAGGTATAAATATGAGTAAGGTTAATATATTCATCAGGTTTATATCAGTATTTTTAAAATAAACAGCGTTAGTACAATTATCAACATGCTAAACAAATAGTACTGTACTTTACCGCTTTGGAAGCTACGTGCAAAATTGCCAATACTTTGCACAATGGCTGCTATTAAATGCAAAAAGCCATCTACAATATACTTATCGGCCCAGGCGGTCAACCGCGCAGCATAGCCGCTTAATTTAGTTAGCAAATGGATAAAGCCATCAATAATATTTTTATCGAACCAAAAACACGCCTTGCCAAAACCAAGTACCGGTTTCACAAAAACACGTTTATATATTTTATCAACATACCACTGGTTGTAGGACAGGCGATATAAAAAGCCCGTTTGCGGGAACGAGAAACTGTTTTGCTTTACATAAATGGCATAAGCAGCATAGAGCACAAACAAGCTTAATATGTTTACCCCTGCCGGAATAATTGTGTGGTATATGTTTTCGCGAACGAGGTAATTAGATGGTGACAGGCCATTAAAAACCCAGGCGTGTTCATACAGCAGGGGATGAAGCGAAAACAAAGGGAACAAACTGCAAATGGCCAATAAAGCCAATGGCAATTTGTATTGCCAGCCCCCATCGCCGATGCGCAGCTTAATATCGGGGTTGATCTTCAATAACCTGAATTCGCCAAAGAAAACCCTTACAATAAGCCTGGCTACATAAAAAGCGGTAAGCCAGGTAGTAAGCAAAGCTGTAACCGGAATAATTTTGAACCATGCACTCCTGCTATCGCTCCATTCAAATGCCTGGATCAGAATACCATCTTTAGATAAGTAGCCCGAGGTTAGCGGTAAACCAACCAAAGCCAAACCGCCAATAATGGCAGCTATAAAAGTAAATGGCAGCTTTTTACGCAGGCCGCCCATGTACAGGATACTCTGCGGATCAATGTCCAGTTTGTTATCCTCCTTGATGTGCTGCACTTGGTGAATGACTATACCTGCCACCAAAAACAACAGGCATTTAAAGAACGCATGCGTAGCCAAATGGAAAAGCGATGAGGCATACGCCCCAACTCCCATTGCCAGTATCATGAATCCTAATTGCGATATAGTGGAATAAGCGAGGATCCGTTTCAGATCGTTTTGAGTGAGGGCTATAGTGGCCGCCATGAAAGCGGTAAAACAACCGATACAGGCCAGTATGGTGAGCTCGATTTCGGTAAACATAGGGTACACCCTGCCTAATAAAAACACCCCTGCGGCAACCATAGTAGCCGCGTGGATCAACGCAGAAACTGAAGTTGGTCCCTCCATGGCATCGGGCAGCCAGGTATGCAGCGGAAACTGGGCAGATTTGGCAGCAACGGCAAGAAAGATGCCCGCGACAGCAATGTATTGCCAGATGGCAGGTAATGAGCCATTAGCGCCGCCCGGCAGCCAAACTGAGCCCACAGATTTTGGCAGCAGATCTGGAGTAACAACCCACAGACCATCATGAACCGAAGTAAAACTTACAATCCCTTGCGGCCCAAATAATGAATTGATATCAAAAGTGCCATACATGGTAAAAATGATGATAATGGCGCTAAGCAAACCAATATCGCCAATACGGTTCATGATAAAGGCTTTTTTATTGGCTTGTACCGCTTTGTCCCTGGTAAACCAAAACCCTATCAGCAGGTACGATGAAAAGCCCACCAACTCCCAAAAAGCATAAAACAATACCAGGTTATCAACCACTACCAAAGCCAGCATACTGAAACAAAAGAAGCTGAGGTAAGTAAAATACCTGCTGTACCGCCCGTCATACTTCAAGTAAGCGGTAGAATAAATATGCACCGGCAAAGCGACAACCGATACCAGCAACAGCATTAATACCGATAGGTTATTCAATAATATCCCCGCGTAAACCCTGGTATGCCCTATAGTGAACCAAACCTGTTTTACATGGACCTGAGGGTTATTCCAAACCCCTGCAAATACTTTAGCTGCCAAAACACAACTCAACAAAATCCCCAAAGTTGATATCCAACCTGCAGCCTTACTTTTTTCCGGCAGGCAAAAGTTTAGCAAAGCGGCAAGCAGCGGTGAGGCCACAGCCGCGAGGGTGCAGGTGATGAGGGTGAGATCCTGGTATGGTAAAGTGTTATTCAAGTTTTATTTTAATATGCTACTATTTATCAATCTTTTAAATTATTGATCTTACCCGGATCAATGGTTTTATATTTTCGGTACACATTCAGGATAATGGCCAGTGCTACCGCTGTTGTTGCAGCGGCCAGTACAATGGCAAACAGGGCGAAGATCTGCCCGCTATTGCTTATGCTATCGTGTTTACCAAAAGCCACCAGGTTTAATATAGCGGCGTTCAATATCAATTCAATACCGATAAGGATCTGAATAGCATTACGTTTTGATACGATCATGTACAATCCTATGCAAAAAAGCGCTGCACTTACTACCAAAAAGTCGGTTAATGTGATCATGCACTGCCCTCCTTTCGTGACAAATGCGCCGCGCCAACCAAAGCCATCAGCAATAAAATAGAGATGGCCTCAAAGGGCAGCAAATACCGGGTCATTAAATTAACACCAATGTTATCTATCATCACCGCATTTGGTTTGATGGTATTGTTATAAGCGATAGAATCCTTTACCCAGGCCAGGTTATCGGCATCGGCCTTTAACACGACGTTGATCATCACTATAAAGAACAACGCTGCCAGCAATATGGCAGGCAGTTTCCCCAAGCTAAAAAATCCCCTCTTCTGCTGCTGTAGCACATTTAAAGTTTCTTTACCCGATAGCATAAAGGCAAAAATGATTAGCACCAATATACCTCCTACATAAATTACCACCTGGGTTACGGCCACAAAATCGGCCAGGGCCAAAACGTATAATCCGGCCAATGCAAACAGCGTTACAAAAAACACAAATATGCTGCGTACTAAATTTTTGGTTGATGCCGCATACAATGCTGAAGCAACGGCAATAGCACTCATAAAGTAAAATAGCACACGGATTAAACTCATGCCCCACCCTCCTTTTTTTGCATAGCAGCCAGTTTTGCAGCCTGCTTTTCGGCCTGTTGCTTATCAAACAGCGCACGCTTTTCGGCGGCAACCTCTGGCGGCATATCCGAGAACTGGTAGGTAAGATCGCTTAGCTCAAATACGGTTTTGTCATACTGGTTGGTCATCACAATGCACTCGGTTGGGCATACAATAGTGCACAGGCCACAATACATGCATTTGGCCATGTCAATATCAAACTTAGCCGCATACAGGCGTTTGGTGGTACCATCAGATGTTTGCCCGATGGCTTCCGTAGCCTTAATGGCTTCAATATCTATACAATCAACCGGGCATACTTTGGCACATAAATCGCATACAATACAGTCGTCCATCTCCACATCCAGCTGGTAGCGGCCTATTTCGGGAACGGGCAGCTGTTGTTTGGGGTATTGGATGGTGTTGGTACCCTTCTCCAATTGTTTAAAGTAATTACTGTCGCTTACGGTGATGATCTTCCTGGCTGAATTAGACGCAAAGAGATGCCTTATGGTAAGACTTAAACCTTTCCATGCCGTTGCAAAACCGTTGATTACTCTTTTGAACACTAATTATTAAATTCTAAATTTAAATCCTCTCAAATTCTAAATCGAACATTCTAAATCCGAAATTATATTCGCTACATCAGCCACAATCTCCATACGCCCGATACCAATATACAGGCAAAGGCCAGTGGGGTTAGCACTTTCCAGCAAAGGTTCATGAGCTGGTCTACCCGGAAACGGGGTAGTGTCCACCTGATCCACATTTGTACGGCAACTAATCCTAATGTTTTTATTGTAACCCACAAAATGCCCCACGCCATGCCGGTTGTCCAATCGGCTAAATGAATCCGGCCTATGTTTGGCAATGGTGTGTTCCATGCGCCCAAAAACAGGATAACCCCTATCATGGATACCAGGAACATCATGGAATACTCGGCCAGGAAAACCAGCGCGAAACGGATGCCCGTAAACTCGGTATGGAAGCCCGCCACCAACTCCGACTCCGCCTCAGGGATATCAAATGGAGCCCGGTTACTCTCGGCCAGTGAAGCTATAAAGTAGATTGCAAAGGCGATAATGAGGTGCGGGGCGCGGAATATGTTCCAGCTAAGCAAGCCGCCCGACGTAGTTACGTCCCAAAAACCAGCAAACTTTATTTTCTCGGGCGATAAGATCCCCTGCTGCATCGCTATTGCCTGCAGATCGAGGGTTTGGGCTATCATCACTACAGATATGATGGCAAAACCCGCCGGGATCTCGTACGAAATGATCTGCGCGGCCGAGCGCATTGCACCCAATATGGAATATTTGTTATTTGATCCCCAGCCGGCCATCAGGATACCCAATGTTTCGATAGAGATAATGGCAAAAATATAATAGATACCAAGATTAATTTTTGAGGGGATAAGCCCGGGGGCCCAGGGCAACGCGGCAAAGCCCATGTAAACAGCAATAAAGATCACAGCAGGAGCCAGCATAAAAAGCCATTTATCGGCAGCGGCGGGGATAATGAGTTCCTTCTGGAGCATCTTCATGATATCAGCCAGCGTTTGCAGCGAACCGAATTTACCTGTCTCGGTGGGGCCAAGCCTGTCTTGTATAAATGCAGAGATCTTTCGCTCGGCATACACACCAAACAAAGCAAAAAAGGCCGAAAAGCTAAACAACCCTACCGCAACAATAAAATATGTGACATAATAATTCAAGTACCTTTTTGCTTAAGCTGCAAACTTACAAAATGTTGAACTATTTTAGACGACAAGTTTAGTATATTAAATTGGTGAGTGGTTGATTGGGTGAGCGGTTGATTAAGTTAAATTGGGTTGAGCTGTTTTAGAAGTTTTTTTGAAGGAATATAAAAGTGCCTGGTTTTATATTTTAAACTTAATTCAACCACTCACTAACATCTCACCAAATCATTCGCCGATATAAACTTTGATTGTACCGGTGACGAAAAAAACAGCGAGGCGTGATGATCAAAATCAGCTGTATCGTCTGTAGTGGTATAAAACTGGTTGGAACCGTTTTTGGTTAATTTATTCTCCATTTCGGGATGCCGTTGCAAGTAATCAACCAGGCTTTTGGCAACTATATCGCCCTGGGCAACCACTTTTACATGGGCAGGCAGGGCAGCCTCTATTTTATCTTTTATAATGGGATAATGCGTACATGCCAATAAAAGGGTATCAATATCCGGCGATTGGGCCAAAATCTCATCCAGGTACAATTTCACAAAATAATTAGCACCGGGCTTGTCATACTCCCCGTTCTCTATTAGCGGCACCCATAGGGGGCATGCCTGCTGGTAAACTTTTACATCCGGAAAAAAATGCTGGATCTCGATAAGGTATGACCCGGATTGTACCGTACCTTTTGTACCCAGTACCCCTATTTGTTTGGTTTTGGTATAATCGCCTATGATCTCGGCAGTTGGCCTTATCACGCCGAGTACCCGTTTTGTAGGGTCGCCATTTATAAGGTCCTGCTGCTGTATGGTGCGCAAAGCTTTGGCCGATGCCGTGTTACAAGCTAATACTACCAGTGGGCACCCTTGCTCAAACATCCATTGCACACATTCCCAGGTATACTCGTGTATGGTTTTAAACGACCGGTTTCCGTAGGGTGCACGGGCATTATCACCCAGGTATATATAATCGTAACCCGGCAACTGTTCAATAATAGATTTAAAAACCGTTAGGCCGCCAAAGCCCGAATCAAAAATACCTATGGGTTTATTTTGCATATACAAACATAAAAAAAGCGCCCCGTAAATACAGGGCGCTCTTTTATAAATGACTAATGGTTGATATTATTTTAAACCTAATTTTAATTTTACTGCAGCCATCATGTCATCAGCATCCGGAGATACCAACAGGCTTACCTGTGAAGAATCCAGTACGTAAGCGTATCCTTTTTCTTTTGCAACTGCCTGTACAGCAGCGGTAGCTTTATCAAAAAGTGGTTTACCTAATTCATTTTTCTTTGCTTCAACCTGTTGCTGAGCATTAGTTTGATAATCAGTCATACGTTTTTGTATATCCTGAAGCTCATTACCTTTTGCTGTACGTACAGCATCGGTCATGGTAGCCTGATCTTTTTGAAAAGCCTGGCCTTTTGTTGTGTACTCATTATTCATGGTAGTAAGTACGTCAATAAAGGTTTTTTGGTAAGCCTGAATCTGAGTTGAAACAGTTTTGGTTTCTGGCATTAAGTCAATCAGCTGGTTAAAATTAATATGGCCAATTTTGGTCTGCGCATTGGCAAAGTTGCCGGCAAATATCATTCCTACTGCAACTAAAGCAACTTTAAATAGTTTTTTCATTTTTCTTGTTCTGTGTTTAATAATAGTTTTGTTCTGTTTTTATTTATTCAAAAAGTTATTTGGCAAGTACTCCGGGTTTAAGCCCTAATTTGGTTATTACTTCTGCACTTTTGTCGAGCCTTGGGCTTGCATACAGCATGATCACCTCGCTGTTTTTATCAAAAATCATATCCAAATCATTTCCTTCGGCTACCGCCTGTACGGCTTTAGACACCCGATCCTGAATTGGTTTAATTAAAGAAGTGCTCTTTTGTGAAAGTTCACCATCCGGGCCAAATTTTTGACGTTGAAAATCCTTTGCGGCCTTTTCTTTATCTACAATCTCGGCCTCGCGGCGTTTTTTCATATCGGGCGTCATCAGTATCTGGTCGGCCTGGTATGCTTTGTACAAACGGTCAATTTCCTGGAAACGTCCGTCAACTTCTTTTTGCCATTGATCAGATAAAGCGGCAAGTTGCTTTTGCGAAGAAGCATACTCCGGCATGTGCTTCAATATATAATCCGAGTCAACATAAGCAAAACGTTGTGCATAAGCTCCTGCAAATGCTGTAAACGTTAAAATTGCTATTAAAATTATCTTCTTCATATTCGGTTCGCAAATTAATTAAATCCGCCGGATAAACTCTGAGAAATTGTAAAATGGAATTGCCCTTTATTTGCATCAGGGGCACCCGGTATTTTATCAAACCCATAACCATAATCTAATCCAAGCAAGCCAAATATAGGTAAAAATATTCTTGCGCCCACACCTACCGAACGTCTAACGTTAAACGGATTGAACTGGTTAAAATTGTTCCAAACATTTCCACCCTCAGCAAATGCTAATAAAAATATAGTTGCCGATTGGCTGGCGATAACAGGATGGCGTAATTCCAGCGTATATTTATTGTAGATGGTGCTACCTGTATTGGAGTTCTGGTTTTCATTTGAACCTTCGGGTACTATAGAGAAGTTTTGGTAACCCCTTAAGCCTATGATTTCACTACCCTGTAAAAACTGGTAGCTCTGCATACCATCACCACCTAACTTAAAGCGTTCAAACGGCGATGGACCAACTTCTTTGTTGTACATGCCCAGGAAACCAAACCTCACCTGCGACATCAGTACAAATTTACCAACCAGTTTGGAAAACCATTGCGCATCGTATTTAAACTTATAGTATTCTACAAAATGGTAACGTTCCTGTGGAGTGGCCACCTTATAGTTAACATTATTAAACAATGAATAAGGAGGTGTTGCCTGTACTGTAAATTTAATATTGGAACCCTGTGTAGGGAAAATAGGCGCGTCGATTGAGTTACGGGTTAATTCCTGTGTTAACTTGATGTTGAATGATGTACCATTTTGAAAAAGGTAACCGCCATAATTATCAAGGTTATAGTGGTCAAAGTTAAGGGAGTAGTTCAGCTGAAAATAGTTATCAGGCCATTTTAAACGTTTACCCAAAGTAATACCAACACCGTTGATACGCAGGTTATTATAGCGCTGGTCCGATTTTGCATAATACTGCCCCGTTGAACTACCTTGTGTATATGCTGATAATGCAAAGTAAATAGGTTTTTTACCACCTAACCATGGTTCGGAGAAGGTGAACGAAAAGTTTTGATAAGTACGACCGCTTGACTGGCCTCTTAAGCTTAGTTTTTGTCCATCGCCTTTTGGCAATGGTTTGTAAGCTTTAAGGTTAAATATATTCCTTAACGAAAAGTTGTTAAAGGTAAGCCCCAGTGTACCCACCAGCTGCCCGCCACCAAAACCACCCGAAAGCTCTATCTGATCTGATGGTTTTTCAACAACGTTGTAAATAATATCTACAGTACCATCCTGCGGATTAATGTTGGTTGGTTTCGGCTCGGTTTTTTGTTCGTCAAAGTTACCAAGCTGACCAATTTCACGTGCACTGCGTATTAATAAATCTTTGTTGAATTTTTGGCCAGGCTTAGTCTGGATCTCGCGCAACACAACCTTATCGTTAGTTACATCATTACCTTTAAGACTTACGCGGTTAATGGTGTATTGCGGGCCTTCATAAATACGGATATCCAGATCCACAGTATCATTATAAACCCTTGTTTGTACAGGATCCGCGTTGAAAGTTAAATAACCATCATTTAAGTAAAGCGACGAAACATCATCATTACTTGGAGTTGGCCCGCTTAACCTTTTATTTAATTCATCCTCGCTAAATACATCGCCTTTTTTAACGTGTAATATTCTTTCCAATAATTCGGTAGTATATTTCGCATTGCCAGACCAACTAACTTTACCGAAGTAATATTTGGGGCCTTCGTAAACTTTTATCTTTACGTTAACCGTCTGATCGTCGTGTTTCCAAACAGAATCGCTTATCAATGCAGCATCACGATAGCCTTTACCCTGCATTTTTTCAATAAGGTTTAACTTATCCTCTTCGTATTTATCCTGTTTGAATTTTTTTGATCCAAAAATGTTGTACCATCTTCTTTTACGGGTTTTGCTTAAATACCCCCTCAGGTCACCTTGCGAAAAAGCTTTGTTACCCTCAAAAGTAACATCGTTAATTTTCACTTTGGTTTTCTTATCAATTTTTACGTCGAGTATAACACTGTTGGCATCTCCCGGATCTTTACGCTGTGACATAGTAACGGTGGTGTTCATAAACCCCTTCTCGTTAAAATGCTTTCTAATAATAGCCGATGTAGTGCTTAATAAATTCTCGTTTACAATTTTACCGGTTTTATCGGTTAATTTTTTCTGTATATCTTCAACTTCGCCTTTACGGATACCTGTTATATGCAGGCGGGATAAACGCGGTCGTTCCACTACTACAATTTCAAGATAAACCGTATCAAGGTTAATTTTAGTAATGTTTAACTGTACATCATCAAACAAGCCTTGTTCGTATAATTTCTTTATTACTTCGGCATTACGTTCGCCCGGTAAATTAATACGATCGCCTTTTGTTAATTTTGAAAGCAATATCAAATTATCCTTATCGAGATATTTTACTCCACTAACGGTAATACCACCTATGATATAATCGCGCGGATTAAGGTAACTTAAACTATCAGCCGGTATCTGTTTTGTGAGTGGTTGCCTCGGTGGATTGGAAACCTGGGCCAGTGCAGCGGTACCAAAAACAGAGAAAAGAATAGCAAAAAGAAATTTATACATTCGAATATTTTAGTGGGCTAAAATTAATTTATACAGTTGTTAAAAAGTGTTAAAAGAAAAAATTTAGTTAAGCTGCTCACTTGTCATACCAAAACGACGTTCGCGTTTTTGGTAATCAAGTATGGCTTCGTACAAATCTTCCTTCCTGAAATCGGGCCATAGCTTTGCTGTAAAATACAACTCTGCATAGGCAATTTGCCATAATAAATAGTTACTTATCCGATATTCGCCGCCGGTTCTGATCAGTAATTCAGGATCGGGCATATCGTTGGTGAATAAATTTCTTTCAAAAACATCTTCATTAATATCTTCCACTTGCAGGTCTCCGCTTTTTACCTGCAGGGCTATGTTTTTAGCCGCCTGTAAAATTTCGCGTCTTGAGCCATAGCTTAAAGCCAGTGTAAGTACTACTCCCGTATTTAACGAGGTTTTTTGCATGGCCGCGTTAAGCTCTTTTAAGCATTTTGGGGGTAGCATGTCCAAATCACCAATAGCATTTAGCTTAATATTATTTTTCATGAAGCCTGCTATTTCCTTATGAATGGTGCTTACCATAAGCTCCATTATGGCCATAACCTCAAATTTGGGCCTGTTCCAGTTTTCTGATGAAAAGGTATATAGTGTAATATATTTTATACCAAGTTTATCTGCGCCCTCAACAACGTCCCTAACAGATACCACACCATTATGATGACCAAATACCCTTAATTTGCCTTTTCCTTTTGCCCAACGGCCGTTGCCATCCATAATGATAGCTACATGCTTAGGGAGTTTTAACAAATCAATCTGATCCAAATATTCCATATTACTCATTATCAAAAACCGTGTAATGGTTTATAAAAGACATGCCTTTGTTTTAAATTCTATCAACGCTATGTCTAATAAATATTTGTTTTTAGACTAATCAACCTTAAAAATCAACCGGCTACAGCAAGATTTAAATGCCAAATTGCCGGTTTTTTCAGGGTACAAAGGTAAAACTTACTTTGTATTTTTTTAGTATGCAACGATAAAAGAAAATGTTATTATAAATATTGTCTTTAAATGTCATAAAAAACACATAAATCATATTTTCGGGGGCTGTTTATTATGGTTTAAAACAGCTATAAATGCAAAAAGGGCACCAATGATCTTTAAAATTGACCATGATGCCCTGCGGATGAAGCCGTATATTAAGGTTTAGTAATAGGTTTCAATTATTTGTTAATAAACACCCTTTTGTTTTAAAGCTTCCACATCCCCGGGAGCTATATCAACAATAGAATACATATCCGTTTTGGTAATATCAAGTTCGTCTAAAGTATTTACCAGGTTGCTGTACGATGCATGATCACTTGGCTTTATCAATACAATCATTCCCTTGCCAAACTTACTACGTATCATTTTACCGGTTTCGATAAGGGTCCGGCGCAATCCGTATTGGTCAAAGCTGGTAACCGTTGGAGCTATGACCGGTTTTTTTAGCTCGCCCAGGTAATACATCACCTGGTTATTTTTACCCAGGCAAATAGTAAGGCTACGACTGGCCGGTACCGGACCGTCCCCTTCCCCATCGGGCATGGCTAAAGGCATGGCCTTTGGTTTTGCAAGCGTAGTTGTCATTATAAAAAAGGTGATCAGCAGGAAAGCCAGGTCAACCATCGCGGTAAGATCAACACGCACATTCATTTTTTTGCGCCTATGGGTTGAACCCGTTTTTTGAGGAGAAGAATTTAATTCGGCCATGATTTTACAGATTTAAGGTTAAAATAAAATCGGTATTAAATACCGACAATAAACATTTAAACGAACTATAAAATCAATTATTATATATTTAACAGAATTTAATTCTGTTAAATTAAAAATTTAAAAATTAAATTTGCTTAAATAATTAGTAATAACAACGCTGGGTTACAAAAGTATAGGAGATGGTAAAACCTATTAAAAAATAGGTATCCCGGGGCTTAAAATCGCCGCGCTGCGTTCCTGCCGAACCGATATATATGCCGGTTCGCTCGCCAGACCTATCGGATAATGCCCTGGCTGTGCCGGCAAGTTTGCTTTTGTTGGCGTATACACCGCTTACATCGTCGAGGTAATCGGTAAATGTATAGCGATAACCAATATCGGCCGCCAGGCTAAACTTGCCGCCAATATTATACTTTATACCCACACCGTATGGTATTACTACGGTATTATCACCATACTGTTTTTGCTGATCTTCTGTTTTTAACTCCCTTAAATTAACAGATGCACCGTTATAATTGGTACGGGGGGCAAAGCCCGAGATTCCGATACCAGCGTATATAAAAGGTGTAAATTTATTGGGTCCTGCATCAGGGATGTATTTCAGGAAATTGAATTCGCCTATAGCGCTTATTTCCTTTACGCCATCGGTAAAGCTCAAATTACGATCGCGAAACTGCTGACTGGATGAGGTACTATCAGCAGCGCCAAACTTACCATAACTAAACGTTAACCTTGCCGATAGGTAACCATCAAAATTTCGTTTTACAAAAAGGCCGCCAGATATGCCGCTTATTTTAACGGGATTATTGGGATTTAAATCGCCAATGTAGCCGGCGCCGCCTATAGAGCCGCCTACCTCCCAGGTTTGTGCCTGCAGATGATATGAAACCAGCAAAAGAAATATAAAAAGTAAAAATTTAGGCATTAAGCTGTTTTAATAGTTACGGGCATCCAGTCCCCATAATAGTTTGTTCCTTAACGTAGTTAAATAACTTTCATTATTTAAACGGATCAAATTTAGCTGAAAACCGGCTTTCGCTACATGAAACTTCATGGTTTCGTCCATAACCGCCATCCTGGAATCGCAGGATACCAGGTATTTGGAGCTTCGGGTTTCTACCTCAAAACATAGTTTGCTGTTATCGGGTAATATGATAGGCCTTACATTTAAGTTATGTGGCGATACCGGTGTAACTACTATGCTATTTGATTGCGGGAATATAATTGGGCCTCCGCAGCTTAATGAATATGCCGTTGAGCCTGTTGAGGTTGATATAATAAGACCGTCGCCCCAGTAGGAGTTTAAAAACTCATCATTTAAAAACACATGGGTAATAATCATGGCGGCATCATCGCGCTTGTGAATGGTTACATCATTTAACGCAAAGTTATCGTTCCCAAACACTTCTGTTTTTGAATCAATCTTCAGCAGTTCGCGGCAATCAAGCGTAAACTCCTTATTTACTACCGCATGAATAGCTGCGTTGATATCGCTTTTATTTACGCTGGCTAAAAAACCCAACCGGCCAAAATTAATCCCTATAACAGGAATACCGCTATCGCGGATAACGGTTACCATATCCAGCAGGGTGCCATCGCCGCCAAGCGTTATAAAAATATCAATAAAACCTTTTAACGAATCTGTACTTTGCAGCACATCATATTTTACGCCGTTTATTTTATCCTGAAGATACTCGTTAAGCAGATGATGCACATAGATCTCGACATTGTGTTGGGCCAGGTTATCAAATACCTGCTGTATATAAGGTATTACCGATGGCTCATTAAATGGCCGGCCGTAAATTGCTATTTTTTGGTTCATTCGTTCATTGGTTCACTGGTTCATTGGTCTTTTGCGTGGGATAGTAGTTCAGTGGTTCATCGGCCTGCGTTTATACCTGCCTTTTGGTAATACTAATGATATACTTTACTGATCTGCTTTAACTTTGGCATTTTTTCCAATAAACTTTAAATATGCATTTAGTTTGAGATGAATGGTTCGAAGTTTCTCAAATAGTGAATTAAATTGATCTTCATTTATCAGGTTTCTGTTTTTTGATTTTATTAGCCATCCCTTTGTTTCTAAAATTAAACCACGGCTAAAAAAACAAAAATTTCGATTTTCTTTAAAGTGATATCTGCCATATCCCTCAGCGATATTAGCCCCAATAGAATCAGCAGAGCGTACTATTTGTTTACCCACGGTATCTTTTGCAAAATATTCCCAACCACTAACTATCATCCAAATTTCATCGCTAAAACTTTCGGCTAACTGATATACATCTAAATCTTCAAGACTATAATAACTCATACGAACTAATCAGTCGGTAAAATTATTGAACTTTTCACCAATGAACTAATGAACCAGTGAACTAATGAACGACTAATATTGAACTTTTCACCAATGAACTAATGAACTAATGAACCAGTGAACTAATGAACGACTAATATTGAACTTTTCACCAATGAACTAATGAACCAGTGAACTAATGAACTAAAGGTTAAGATAATTCATGAGTGAATCGTAACGATCTCTGCCGTTATCGTTATTATCAGTATTGTTAAAGGTTGCCTTTATAGCATATTCATACCGCAGGAAGGTGGCTATTATAGTTGAGATATCCTGCTTATTTACCTTAAGAGTTACTTCCATCCGGGTTGAATCGGGAAATGTTTGAACGTAAGAACTTAGTATCTGGGCATTGTCAGATTCCACTATCTGCGCCATATGCGCCAGCGAGTTGTTTTTATTGTTGATTTCGAGCACAATAATACCGCCAGGTTGTGATACCGACGTAATCTGGGCAAAATAATCGGTTATGGCATTTATAGTAATCAGGCCCAGGTAGTTTTGCTTGGCATCAAGTACCGGCACCACCGTAAGCTTGCGCTCGTAAAACAGGCGTATCACATCATATATATGCTGATCTTCCAGCACATAAGGATTAACGAGTGAAAGCCCCAACGAACCTACCGGTGCCTGGTAATCGCTTTCAACTATAAAATCATCCTCGGCAATTAATCCTAAAAACTGTTTTTCATTTACAATTGGCAGGTGCCTCAAGCGAAACTCCACCATACGGTCATATACCTTCTGTATAGTATCAGAAGTATGAACCGGAGGTATCACATCAGCTATCAGTTCAATTGCAATCATGTTATCCTTTTATTTTATTTAAAAACGCGCTAAACAAAACATTAAACTCCTGTGGCCGCTCCATCATTGGGGCATGGCCACATTTATCAATCCAGTGCAATTCCGAATCGGGTAACAATTCATTAAACTCAACCGCTACTTCGGGCGGCGTTATTTTATCGTCTTTACCCCATATTAAACATACCGGCAAATTCATCTTGCTCAGGTCCTTTTTCATGTTATGCCGTATAGCCGATTTTGCCATCGCCAGTAACCTGATTACGCTATGCCTGTCGTTTATCAGTTTATGAATATCGTTAACCATCTCATCAGTTGCAATGGCCGGATCATAAAAAGTATACTGCACCTTTTCTCTTACAAAATCAATACTTTCGCGGCGCGGAAACGAGCCACCAAAAGCATTTTCATACAACCCCGAGCTGCCGGTTAATACCATGGCTTTTATATTTTCGGGATGAGCTAAAACATATACCAAAGCCACATGCCCGCCAAGCGAATTACCCAGCAATGTTATATTGCTCAGTTTTTTAAACTTGATGAACTTATGTACAAATTTTGATAAACTTCTTACACCAGTGGTTAAAAGAGGCATATCATAAATTGGGAGTATTGGGATTATTACACGGTATCTGGATTTAAACTCCTCAACCACGCCATCCCAATTGCTCAACGAACCCATTAAACCGTGAAGTAGTAATAATACCTCACCTTCGCCCTCATCGATGTAACTAAAACCGTTTTCCTCTTTAAGCACGAAATCCATATAAATTATTAGTATTAATTTTCAATTAACTATACCAAAACCCGTTTTAGTATAAAATATGTTAATTCGCTATAAATTTAGTTTATTACGAACGACTTGCAACAATTATAGTAATAATTTATCAATGTAAATATTAAGCTTACATTGTTAAATTGCTATCCCAACAATTGCCTTACCACTTCTGATATGGTTTTACCATCGGCTTTGCCGGCAAGTTCTTTATTGGCAGTGCCCATAACCTTACCCAGATCCTGTATTGATGTGGCCCCTATCCTTTCTATCAGCTCCTGCAGGTAACCTTCAATTTCAAAACGGGTCATTTGTTGTGGCAGGTAAGGTTCTATTACGCGCATTTCCTCCATCTCGATCTCGTAAAGATCCTCCCGGTTTTGTGTGCGGTAAATATCTGCCGATTCCTTACGTTGCTTGATCAGTTTTTGAAGCACTTTGATCTCAGCTTCCTCGGTAAGTTCATCTGCAGCGCCTTTTTCGGTTTTAGCCAGCAGTAAAGCTGATTTAATTGCGCRCAACCCCCTAAGACGATCCGGCTGTTTAGCC